>JANJUT010000184.1 GCA_024710445.1 Thiobacillus sp. | reverse complement strand
GCCACCAGCCGCATGAAGATGATCGACAAGATCAAGATCGACGACTTCAAGCCTTCATCGCGGCAGAACCCCTACATCCGCTTCGAGCAGGAAAAAGTCCTGCATCGCCGCGCGCTTGAAATCGAAAACCTCAAGTTTGGTTACGAAGGCACACCGCTGTTTTCCAATCTCGGTTTTTCGCTGGAGGCCGGTGAAAAGCTTGCCGTGATCGGCGGCAACGGCGTCGGCAAATCCACGCTGATGAAACTGCTGATGGGCGAACTGATGCCGGAGTACGGCGAAGTGAAGTGGAGCGAAAATGCCAACATCGGCTATTTTTCGCAGGACCACGTCACCGACTTCGATAGCGATCTCAACCTCACCGACTGGATGCACCAGTGGACCCAGCCCGGTGACGACGAGCAGGTGCTGCGCGGCATCCTCGGACGCCTGCTGTTCTCGGGTGACGACGTGAAGAAATCGGTGCGCGTGCTGTCCGGCGGCGAAAAGGGCCGCATGCTCTATGGCAAGCTGATGCTCGGCCGCCACAACGTGCTGGTGATGGACGAACCGACCAACCACATGGACATGGAATCGATCGAGTCGCTCAACCTCGCGCTTGACCTGTTCAAGGGCACGCTGATCTTCGTTTCGCACGACCGCGCATTCGTCAGCAGCCTCGCCACGCGCATCCTCGAAATCACGCCCGAAGGCGTCGAGTTCTACATGGGAAACTACGACGAATACCTGCACTCCAAAGGCTTGGAGTAAAAACGTTTTGTCCGCGAAGGACGCGAAGAGTCGCGAAGAAAACCCGCAATGTCATGGACATGGTTTTTGTCTTTCTTCGTGTTACTTCGCGTCCTTCGCGGCTAAATATTTTCTGGAGCCCGCATGAGTGAAATTGTCATTATCGGTCTCGGCCAGCTCGGTCGCGTGTTCGCCGGCGGCTTGCTGCGTGCTGGCCGTACGGTCGTCCCGGTCAACCGCAGCGACGACATGGTCACGGTCGCGCATGCGCATCCCGAGCCGGAATTGGTGCTGGTTGCGGTTGCCGAGAATGACCTCCACACCGTACTGGCTGCCATGCCCGGTGCCTGGCGGCCACGCGTCGCGCTGATCCAGAACGAACTGCTGCCGCGCGACTGGGAACAATACCGTTACACCGACCCCACCGTGATCTCGGTGTGGTTCGAGAAGAAAAAGGGCATCGACGCCAAGCCGCTGATCGCCTCGCCGGCGGCCGGCCCGGGCGCGGCGCTGCTGTGCCGTGCGCTCACCGCCATCGACCTGCCCTGCCGCGAAGTTGCTGTTGGCAACGAACTGCTGTTCGAACTGGTACGCAAGAACGTCTACATCCTCACCACCAACATCGCCGGCCTCAAGACGGGCGGCACGGTATCGCAACTCTGGGCACAGCACGAGGCCTTCGCCCGCCAGGTCGCAAACGAGGTCATGGATATTCAGGATGCGCTGACCAACGTGAAGCACGACCGCGATGCGCTCATTGCCGGCATGCTGGAAGCCTTTGCCGGCGACCCGGAACATGGCTGTACCGGACGCTCGGCGCCGTCGCGCCTGGCGCGGGCCATCGGGCACGCGGACGAATACGGGTTGAGTGTGCCAAACCTGCGCGCGTTGCAGCGCTAATTTACCGCCTGCCAACAAGTGCTCAGATCGCCTTGACCCTGGATTTATCTTTCTCGCCGCCCACCATGCCGTTCCGTTCAAATGGAAGCCAGCGGGGCGACAGGTCGGTTTTTACTCGCCCCTTGATGCGGTAGGGAACCCCGCCCTTCAATGCATCAGGCAGGGTCTTGATTTGCTGAATCAGATTAGTCGACTGGGTGGCAGCATCTACCCGCACCAGCGAACTTGAGGCAGCCGGCACCCGCGTCATGGCGCGCGTCAGCCCTTTGGCAAAAGGACGTCCGTTCAATTCCAGTTCAAAATCCAGCGCCTCGATCGTCAAATCGAAATCATTCGGATTGTTCACCCGCAATCCCACCTCGAAACGCTGCTCAAACAAGCCCAGGCTCTTGATATCGACCCCGTCCACGCTCACCTTCGGCGCAACGGCATTCAGTGGCAGGCCCGAGCAGGCCGTCAGACCGAGTGCGATCAAACCCACAAGCCAGCGCTGTAACATAAAAGCCCTATCGAAGTTGCGCCAGCAACTGGGCAGTCATGCGCGTGGCCTGCGCAACATAACTACCGCCAAATAGGTTGGCGTGATTCAGAACGTGATACAGGTTGTAGAGCGTTTTGCGCACCGCATAACCGGCATCGAGCGGCCACGCTTCACGATAGGCCGTGTAGAAATCCGGTGCAAACCCGCCGAACAGTTCACTCATCGCGAGATCGCATTCGCGGTCGCCGAAATATACGGCGGGGTCGAAAACCACCGGGGCCCCACAAGGGGACTCCGACTTTCTATGCCCTGAAGGGCATGAAAGATCGTATGCTCCATCGGCCAGAAACCCATGATTGCCGCCCCACAAATCACCGTGCAGCAACGAGGGAACCGGCGTATGGCCGTCGAAGAAAGCGTCGAGATGTGCGAGCAGGATTTCACCGTCCGCTTGCAGCGCACCACCGTAACCGTTTTCGGCCGCCAGCCGCAGTTGATAACCGAGCCGATGCTCGCGCCAGAAATCGATCCAGTCATCGCGCCAGCCATTCGGCTGCGGGGTCGCGCCTATCCAGTTATCGCGTATCCAGCCGAATTGCGGAGCCGTGACACGGTGCTGTTGCGCCAGTTGCCGGCCCAGCAGCACGGCATCGCCCTGTGCTGCCAGCGGCAGATATTCAAGCACCAGATACGCCTGCCCGGCAGCAATACCATGGCATACCGCCTGCGGTACGCGCAGCGCTTGCGCGGCATCCAACTGCGCCAACCCAGCCGCCTCGGTCTCGAACAGCGCGATCCGGGCGGCAGGCTGAAGCTTGATGAAAAACGTGCGTGAGCCATCGCCCAGTTTGAACGCCTGGCTGATGTCTCCGCCGTGAACCGTTCGTGAATGCGCTGCGCTGAAGGGTGACCCGCTGGCACGGCTGATGGCGGCCGATATCTCCGTAAGCAATGCACTCATGCCTGGACCAGCGCCTGAATACGAACAGTCAGCGCCGCATACGCTGCACGCAATGCCGCTTCGGCTTCCTGCGGCGTGGGTGCGCTGCTGAAGATGAAGCCCAGATAGCCCGTCCCCTCGGGCGGCGGGGCCACCAACTGGCCGGGATAAGCGGTAACTTCAATATGGGTGATACCCGATACGGCATTCGCCGAAGCAACGCCTTCGATACCCTGAAAGATGCCACCGGCCAGCGCTGGAATCATCATCACGCCCGCTGCACCGGCATTCTCCTGGGTGGGCAACGGCAAGCCCAGCGCATGGCGCAACACGATTTCCGCGGTGTTCATGCCCAGCGTGGCGGTCAATACACGGCCACACAGCCCGCCGATGCTGCGCGGCGCAATTTCGAGCAGCCACACTCCCGCGTCATTGATACGCGCCTCCGCATGCACCACGCCATCCTTTACGCCTGCGGCGACGCAGGCGCGCTGCACCGCTGTCGCCAGTTCACGCTGAATCCCGGCCGGCAGTCGCGAGGGGGTGACGAACAGCGTTTCCACGAAAGTCGGCCCATCGAGCGGATCGGGTTTATCGAACACCGCCAGCACCTGCAGGGCGCCATCGCTCAGTACCCCGTCGAGCGCCACCTCAATGCCCGGAATAAAGCGTTCGACCAGCACGCCCAGGGTCTCGGCATGCCGCTGGACACGCGCCTGGATCGCCCGGACCTTGCGGATGGCGCGCGCGTACTGGTCCGCATCGTCGACCCGGATCACCCCCCGGCTGGCATTCAGCCGGCGGGCCTTCACCACCAGTGGAAACCCCAGTGCCCCGGCGACGCCCGCACCATCGTCCTCGACGCCGACAAATGCGGGATGCAACAGACCGATGGACTGCTGCAACTGGCGAAAATGCAATTTGTCGGTAAGTGTTGCCACCGCTTCTGGTGGATTGCCGGGCAGGCTCAATGCAACCCGCAGCCGTGCCGCCAAGGCTGCGCCATGATCGTCCACCGCCAACACCGCATCAACCGGGCGGGTCAACGCCCGCAATACCTGACGCACCGCGGCATCTGGCCGGTCGAACGGCACGCTCATCAGCGGCGGCAAGCCCCAGCCCCGCGCCAGCACACGACAATGATCGGCGCAGGCGACAAGTTCGATGTTCAGGCGGGCCGCCGCCGCGATGAAATCCTGGTTGGCGTAGCCTGCGGCAGGGAGCAACAACAGCACGCACGGCATGGTTGCGTCAGAAGCTGGCGAGCTGGGTTTCGGTCGGCTCGGCACAGCAATACCAGGGCTCGGAATGGTGCGGGATCACCGCGCCAAATAGTGCAGGATCGAGCGGCGGCGCGATTGCGCCCAGTGCCGCGTGGGTGCGCGCCCAGATGCCGGCGAACACCTCGGCACGCGGCAATCCGGATTGCTCCGCATCCATCACCCAGGCCATGATTTCGGTCTGCAAGGCATCGACCCGGGCATCGTCGGCCTGCCACGGATACCCCAGCATGGCGTCGTCGAACGCACCGACCCGCGCGGCAAAATCCGGCAGCTGCAACAGGTAGGAACCTTGCGGCACCAGCAGGCGGATCGCCAGCTGGATCGGTGGCACGGCCTCGACCAGATTCAGCTTGAGCAGGGTCGCCAGCAACTCACGATAGCCTGCCAGCGTGGTCCACGGGGTGAACGGCACAAAGGTCGGCGCCAGGTCGATCCCCTGCGCGCGGCAATTCGCCAGCGCCGTTTCAAACCCCGCATGCGAATGACCCTTGGCCAGACGATCCAGAATCGCATCGTCGACCGATTCGACTGCGGTGACGACGAACAACAGTCCACACGCTTTCAGGTGTGGCAGCAATTCGGCGTGATTCAGCAAATGCTCGACCTTGATCGTCGCATCCCAGCTCACGTCGGGGAAACGCGCATGCAGTGCGTCGGCCACCTTCAGTGCATGGGTCGGGCCATTGAGAAAATCGGGATCGCCAAAGCTGATGTGCTGCGCCCCCAGCGCAACTTGTTGTGCAATGTCGGCAAGCACCACCTCGACCGGAACTGCGCGAAATTTGCCTTCGTACACCGGCACCACCGGGCAGTGGCGGCACAGGTGCTTGCAGCCGCGCGTAGCTTCGGTAAAGCCAGTCATTTTCTGGCTGCCATCCGCCAGAACCAATTTGGCATAGCGTTGCAGTTCGGGCAGTCCGTGGCGATCCGGCAGCAGGAATTCGATCCTGTCGCGCCGCACCACGGTCTCGGCCGGCGCCACTCCGGATTGCACCCAGGCCAGCAAATCCGGTTCGGATTCGCCACCCAAAACAGCCTCTACCCCCAGGCTTCTCAGCCAGGCCGCGTTCACCGGCGCATACAGGCCGAATGCGGCAATCCGTGCGTGCGGTGCCAGCGAACGGATCTTAGGCAGGGCGGCGGCGGCAATCCGTGTGGCGGTATGCATGCCCAGGTAGATCGCCACACATTCGGCTGCTTTAAAAACAGCCGGATCGAGTTTTTGCTGCGACAGGTCGAGACAGGCCACCGGGATGCCAGCCCGGGCAAACCAGGCCGCAGGTTGCGCCAGATTGAATGGTTGCCGCCCCAGCTCATACGGGCTGACCAAAACAATACGCGCCCCGGAGGGCGCGCATGGCTGTACTGAACAAGCGGTCATGGCGGGCGCTTACTTGGCCTTGGGACGCTGCTCGAACATTTTGGCGATACCCGGATCGCGCGAGGCGCCGGCGGCTTCCATGCGCTTGAGGTATTCATCCCACAACGCAGCCTGGTTCGTGCCGAGATCGTGCAGATATTCCCAGGAGTAAATCCCGCTGTCGTGACCGTCGGAGAACACGAAGTTGATGGCATACAGGCCAACCGGCTCGGCGGCATTGATGAGGATGTCACGCTTGCCCACCTGCAGGGTTTCCTGCCCGGGGCCGTGGCCACGCACTTCGGCTGAAGGCGAATAGACACGCAGAAACTCGAACGGCAGCTCAAAGCGTGTGCCGTCGTCAAAAGCGATTTCCAACTTGTGTGAAGCCTGATGGAGCTTGATTTCGGTAGGAGAAGGAATGGCCATGATAGAAACACTCGAAATTGATTCAAGCCCGCAGTGTAAACCCGCTGTGCAGAGATTAAACCCTGGCGGAACAAGGGACTGAAGCCGACTGTGACCTGAAAACTGGTGCGTCCGGCGCGATTCGAACGCGCGACCCCTGCCTTCGGAGGGCAGTACTCTATCCAGCTGAGCTACGGGCGCCAAGAGCCGCGAAGCATAGCCGGTTTGACGTGCGGCGTCTATCGGCGGGGGACGCGCCACCCTTTCCTGTCGGCGGCACGTCCCTTATAATCCCGGGTTTTGAAGCCCACCCTCCAAGGATAATTTCTCATGGCTGATTCGCACGTCAAGATGGCCCAAACCACTCCACAGGAAGTCATCGTTGCTGTTGTCGCTGGCTTGCTCGCTCCGCTGCTGGCCATTGTTCTGATCGTTCAGCTGGTGCTGGGCTTCCAGAAAGAACACAAACCCGACACCAGCGGCGAAGCCGCCCAGCAGGCCACCCTCTCCCGCATCAAGCCCTTTGCGCAACTGGCCGCTCTGGATGCCAGTGCACCCAAGGTCGAGAAATCGGGTCAGGAAGTGTACGACACGGCATGTACTGCATGCCACGCAGCTGGCGCACTCGGCGCACCCAAGTTCGATAACAAGGGCGACTGGGGACCTCGCATCGGAAAAGGGTATGACACGCTGATCAAGCATGCCATCGAAGGTTTCAACCAGATGCCCGCACGTGGAGGCAACGGTGATCTGTCTGATGTCGAAATCGCACGTGCCGTGGCCTATATGGCCAATTCAGGCGGCGCCAGCTTCAAGGCACCGGAAGCTGAAGCGGCCGCCCCGGCAGCCGCTGCCCCCGCAGCCGCTTCCAGCAGCAAGCCTGATCCGGCCAAGGGCAAAGCGGTGTTCGCTACCAATTGTGCGGTCTGCCATGCAACAGGCGTCGCCGGCGCACCCAAAGTGGGTGACAAGGCAGCCTGGTCCGCACGCATCAGCCAGGGATTCGAAACACTTCATAACCATGCACTCAATGGCATTCGCGGCATGCCTGCCAAAGGTGGCAACCCCAACCTGCCTGACGCCGATCTCGTGAATGCCGTGGGCTATCTGTTCACGGAAGCAGGCGGCAAGCTGTAAATCTGGCCGCTTCATTCAGGAAACCGGGGACACGATGAAAAAGACGGCTTTTCTGCTCATGCTGAAAACGATTTCCCTGCTTGCCTGCGGCAAGACAGGGGGAAGCTGCCGCCATGGTTGATTGCCCCACGGCGCAATCGCGCTAAACCCTGTTTTGACACGACTCTGTCCAAAATGCGGGAGTGATCAGGTTCGCGGCGCTTCGCTGCATGCCCATGACGGCGTACGGCATATGCTGCTGCACACCCCGCTGCGCTGCCGCACATGCCGGCATCACTTCTGGGTGCTCAACCCCTTTAAACCCTTATTGCTGCTGGCTGCTGTGGGCGTGCTGGTCGGTGTCACCGCCTGGCTGACACTTGACTCGCATTCAGTCACGTCTGTTTCAAATACGCCGGTCAGCCTGCCGCACGCCCGCGCGGCCCAGGGTGATGCCCGCTCGCAATTACAGTTGGGCATTCGCTACGCCGAAGGCGATGGCGTCATCCAGAACGACAAGGAAGCAGCGAAGTGGTTTGGCCTGGCCGCCAAACAAGGCCTGGCCGAAGCACAATACCATTATGGTCTGGCGTTGCTGAGGGGACGCGGCGTGGTGCAGGATTACCGGGCCGCATTCAACTGGATCGAAAAACCCGCGCAACAAGGCTATGCCAAGGCGCAATACAGCCTGGGCGAGTTGTATCGCTACGGCACCGGCACCCCGATCGACAAGGCGCGTGCCTATCTGTGGTTCAACCTGGCGGCGGCGCAAGGCGTGGAAGCCGCAGCCAAGGCACGCGACAGTCTGGTGTGGCAGTTGAAGCCGGAGCAGATCGCCGCCATGCAGGCCGAGGCGCGGCGCATGAGTCAATCGGTTCCTGCATCCACCCCAACTACATCAGTTGATCAGCCGAATGCTCCTTCTGCGGCTTTGCCCGGGACGCCCTGACTGGATATCAGGTCTCGCATACGCAATTCCCCCGCATGCAACGTCACGTCTCAACCCGAAACAAACAATTCGTCTGCCCGACCCGCCAAGCCCCTTTTCCTTAAGCCAGTCTTAAGTTCCACATAGGATTATGCCGCCTGCATCAATGGAGGACTCCATGCTTTTTTCACCGGTTTCACGCTTTCGCCCTGTCCGCATGCTTGCCGCGCCTTATCCGCTAACAGCCTGGCTGGCCGGCTGGTTTTTACTCCTGCATACCGGGATACGCCTGGTATTGATGGGCCAGACCTGGCAGGCCGCGCAAATGACCGCGGCCTCGGCTGCCAAGGTGCTGGCCACCGGACTGGCGTTCGATCTCGTCACCCTGGGTTTGGTCCTGCCAGTACTGATGCTGCTGGAAAGCGCGCTCGGCACGCGCAAGTCGGCCGGACGCACGCGTCGAGGACTGGTGCTGGCTGTTGCGGGTGTCAGCCTGTTTGCCCTGGGTTTCGGCGTGATGGCGGAATGGTTTTTCTGGGACGAATTCGGTGTGCGCTTCAATTTCATCGCGGTGGACTATCTGGTCTACACCCATGAAGTGATCGGCAACATCCGCGAGAGCTTCCCGGTTGGCACCCTGCTCAGTACGCTGGCCGTCATCACACTGGCGCTGGTGTGGCAGCAGCGCACCTGGCTGCTGAGTGCGGCGACGCCGCTGGCATCCCGCCGCAGCCGGGTCAGCCTGTGGCTGGCCAGCCTGGTGATGGCAATCGGCCTGTCATCCGTGTGGTCGATGGATGCACGCCAGGGCGCCAACGAGTATCAGCTGGAACTCTCGGCCAATGGCCTGTATAGCCTGGGCTACGCGTTCAGCAATAATGAAATCGACTATTTCGAATTTTATGCCACGCGTCCGCGGGAAGTGAATGCGCCGCTTGCCGAGTTGCCGCGCATCGTCACCGCCACTGCGCCGAAAAATATCGTCATCGTCACCATGGAAAGCCTGTCGTCCAGCTACATGGCGCACGGCGGCAATCCCCTCAATATCACGCCCCAGCTTGACCGGCTGGCGACACAGGGCCTGTTCCTCTCCAACCTGCGCGCCACCGGAAACCGCACGGTGCGTGGTCTGGAAGCCACCTCGCTGGCGATTCCGCCGCTGCCGGGACACTCGGTGATCTGGCGCGACAACAACCAGAATCTGGAAACGCTGGGCGCCGTGCTGGCCGATCACGGTTATGTGAACCGCTTCATGTATGGCGGCTATGCACGCTTCGACAACATGGCCACCTATTTTGGCGGCAACCATTACCAACCGCTCGACCGCGGCCAGTTCCCTGAACGGCACCGCACTTTCGGCAACATCTGGGGGGTAGCCGACGAGCATCTGTACGACTATGCGCTGGAGCAGATGGATCGCGATGCCGCCAGCGGCAAGCCCTTTCTGATGCAGCTGATGACCACGTCCAACCACACGCCCTTCACCTTTCCCGATGGCCGCATCGACCTCAAGCGCGGCCGCAATGGGGCGGTGAAATATTCCGATTATGCGGTCGGGCGTTTCATCGACATGGCACGCAGCAAACCCTGGTTCAAGGACACCGTGTTCATCATCGTGGCCGACCATTGCGCGTCGAGCAAAGGCCGCACCAGCCTGCCGCCGGAGAATTACCATATCCCGGCCATTCTCTATTCGCCCGCCCACATTGCGCCCCACGAAGACACCCGTCTGGCCAGCCAGATCGATCTGGTGCCGACGGTGCTCGATCTGCTGGGGCTGCCCGAACGCAGCCGTTTCATGGGCCGCAGCGTGCTGCACGCCTATCCCGATGCTGGACGTGCCTTCATCGCCACCTATCAGAAGCTGGGGTATCTGACGCCGGATCGGCTGGTGATCCTGAGTCCCGGCCGCAAGATCGAGAATTGGCAGTTGAACACGCAGCAGGAAATCGTCGCGCCGACGGGCAAGCCCGGCACGGAAGTGGAGCGCGCAATTGCCGCATATCAGGAAGCCGCTCACCGCTTGCGTGATGGCCTTCTGAGGCATTTGGTGTCATAAACCACCTTTCACTGCCGTCCGGCGAAGCGCATGGCGACGGCGGCGATGCGGAAAAGGGCAGGTTCGACGAACACGCGGGGATAAACGACGCGATGCGCATACTGTTGGTGGAAGATGACCGTCTGCTGGGCGACGGCCTGCAGGCGGGGTTGAAGCAAGCTGGCTATGCCGTCGATTGGCTGCGCGATGGCGAAGCGGCCATGGCGGCGCTCTCGACCGAATCATTTGCCGCCGTGGTGCTCGACCTGGGCCTGCCAAAACAGGACGGCCTGTCGGTGCTGCAATGGCTGCGCGGAAGGCACGACACCACACCCGTGCTGATTCTAACGGCGCGCGACCAGCCAGGCGACAAGGTACGCGGACTCGACCTGGGCGCCGACGACTATGTGCTCAAGCCCTTCGACCTGGACGAGGTGGCGGCGCGCCTGCGCGCACTGGTGCGGCGTGCCCACGGCCGCCCTGAGCCGGTGCTCACGCTCGGCGAGATCGAACTCAATCCGGCAGCACGCACGGTGATGCGTGCCGGACAGGCCGTAGAACTGACCGCGCGTGAATTCGATCTGCTGCACCTGCTGCTGCAAAATGCCGATCGCGTGCTGACACGGCGCTCGCTGGAAGAGCAGCTCTACACCTGGAACGATGCCGTCGACAGCAACGCACTCGAGGTCCATATCCATCACCTGCGGCGCAAGCTCGGCAACGAAATGATCCGCACCGTGCGCGGCGTCGGCTACATGGTATCCACGGCGCCTTCCAATCCATGACCGCAGACACTTACTCGCTACGCAAACGCCTGGTATGGCTGCTGACCAGCCTGGTAGCCCTGATCTGGCTGTTTTCCGCGCTATTCGTCTACCAGCGCGCACATCACGAAGCCGATGAACTGCTCGATAGCCAACTGGCCCAAATGGGAGACACCTTGCTTGCCATTGTGTCTGCAGGCGAAGTGGATCATCTGGTCAAGGAACTGCATGAACACGCGCACGATTCCCCGGTACCGATTGCATTTGAGATATGGCACACCGAGGACGGCAAGGCACAGCGGCTGGTCAATTCATCGGGCCGCACGAGCTTTGAAACCATGGGTGAATCAGGCTTCAGCGAACATCCGCACCAGGGTTCAAGGTGGCGTTTTTACAGCGCACAGGATGACGACGTGGAATACCGTGTGGTGGTAGGCCAGCCCCATGCCGCACGGGAAAAGCTGGCGCGCGAAATTGGCCTGGCGCCACTGCTTCCTGCCGCGCTGGCGCTGCCGATGATGGCGCTGGCCATATGGTGGGTTGTGGGACGCACCCTGCGGCCGGTCGATGCAGTGGCGGCGCAGGTTCGGGCACTGGATGCGCAGGCGCTGACACCGCTTGATGAAACCATGCCTCTGCCCAACGAGATTGCTCCACTACGTGCGGCATTCAATGCCTTGATTCAGCGCGTCACCATAGCCTTTGAGAATGAACGCCGCTTTACTGCCGATGCGGCGCACGAATTGCGCACCCCATTGGCCGCTCTCAAAATACAGGCGCAAGTCGCCCTGCGCGCGCAAACAGTCGACAGCCAGCAACACGCGCTGGCACAGGTGATCACCGGCGTCGACCGGATGACGCATCTGGTCGAGCAACTGCTCACGCTGGCCCGCGTTGACCCGGCCCGCCAGGATGTCACGCCTTTGCCCCTGGACCCGGCCGATATCATCGCTGCCGTGTGTGCCGAGTTATTGCCGCAGGCGCAGCAACAGCAGCAATCCCTGACTGTCGATTCGGTGGAAGGCTGTTCGGTTGCCGTGACTGCCACATGGTTACAGATCGCAATTCGTAATCTGCTGGATAACGCCATGCGCTACGCGGGCGAGGGCGCCCGGATCGAGGTGCGGCTCACGCGCACCGGATCGGGCTGTGCCCTCACCGTTGCGGATAATGGGCCAGGCGTGGCGCCGGAACTGCGTTCCAAGTTGAGTGCACGGTTTGTACGTGGAGAAATTGAGAGTGAGGGCTGCGGGCTGGGATTATCCATTGTCGCCCGCATTGCCCAGCTATCTCATGCACAGCTTGAGCTGGGTGACGGCTTGCCACACCCGGACGGCAGCCCTGGATTTGCCGCCACGCTGCACTTTAAGTCCCTCCCCGTGCAGTCCTGAACTAACCTGCGGATACCGCTTTTATTGTTAGCGGCGAGGCCCGGGGCCTCCCTTGCCGGATCCCATGCCCGGCCCCATGCCACCGCCCTGTCCCGCTGGCGGCATGGCGGGTAAGGTCTTGCCCTGCGCCCTGGCCCGTTCCTGCATCAGCTTGTGGTGCTCCAACCGGAAGGCTTCGCGCTCCTGCTCGGTTTTCAAGCTGCGCATACGAGCCTGATATTCGTTGCGTTCCTGGGGGGTCATCAATTCAGCGCCATACACCTGCTCGCGATCCTGCGTCTGTACCTGCATTTGCGCCGGCACCTGGGCTGCAGCAGGCGTGGAAACGCCCATTGCCGCGCAAAGGGACAATATTAACGTTGATATATATTTCATCATGATCTCCTAAGGGAACCGAAACAATCGACACACCACCTGGACTCATCCGACAAGACTCATACTTAAAATAGTACAAATTCTCTTACCCATGCATGATCATTTCGATCGACATGCAGAGTTAAAGGGGAATATCCTGTGCAACCTTACCTGCCCGAGCAAGCGCGTTTATTGCGCAAGCCTGATCGACGTAACGGTAAGCGCACCGTTGATGTTCTCGACATGGAATTTCACCACATCGCCCGTCTTGACCGTGTTCAAAAGCGTGGGGGAAACCACCCGGAACACCATGGTCATGCCCGGCATGTCCAGATTGGTAATGGGGCCATGTTTAAGCGTGATTTTGCCATTCGCGGCATCGATCTTGCGCACCACCCCATCGGTCATCACGCTGGACTGGGCCACCGGCGATGCCACAGGTGCAGCCTGGATCGACGGGGCCATCGCCAGTGCGGCAATTAACAGAATCAGGTTTTTCATTTTGTCTCTCCTTGGGTCTGGATTAAGGGATGGCAAGGGTCCAAGTATGCCAGCATCCATTTAATGGCCTTCGTGGTCATGCCGGCCACTCGGTTTGCGTACGGTCACTTCCACGTCGCGCGACGTACCCTGGGGCGAGGCGGACTTCGGCGCTCGCACCGGATCGGTCAGCGTGCCGGTGAATTCGTAAGCCTGTGTATCCTTCGGCTGCCTGAACCAGCCAGGATCAGTGTAATCGCCGCGCTTCTGGTCGCGCCGCACTTTCAGCATGGAAAACATCCCGCCCATTTCCACCGAACCGTAGGGGCCCTGCCCGGTCATCATCGGCAGCGTGTTGTCGGGCAGCGGCATTTCCATCTCGGCCATGTCGGCCATGCCGCGCTCGCCCATCACCATGTAGTCAGGCACCAGTTTGTTGATCTTGTTCATGATCCCGGTGTGATCAACCCCGATCATGGTCGGGGTCGCATGGCCCATCGCGTTCATCGTATGGTGGCTCTTGTGGCAGTGGAACGCCCAGTCGCCTTCCTCGCTGGCTACGAATTCGATCTGGCGCATCTGCCCCACCGCAACATCGGTGGTGACTTCCGGCCAGCGCGCAGATTTTGGTACTGGCCCGCCATCGGTGCCCGTCACCTCGAACTCCACCCCGTGCACATGCATCGGGTGATTGGTCATGGTGAGGTTGCCGACCCGGATGCGCACGCGATCATCGAGCCGCACATTGAGGCTGTCGATGCCGGGAAAGGCACGGCTGTTCCAGGTCCACAGATTGAAGTCGAGCATGGTGTTGACCATCGGCGTGGCGCTGCCGGGATCGATGTCATAGGCATTCAGCATGATGCAGAAATCGCGATCGACCGGTTCGATCAGCGGATGTTTTCCCTTTGGGTGCGTCACCCAGAATCCCATCATGCCCATCGCCATCTGCGTCATTTCGTCGGCATGCGGGTGGTACATGAAGGTGCCGGGCCGACGCGCGACAAACTCGTAGACAAAGGTCTTGCCCGGCTTGATGGCGGGCTGATTGAGACCACCGACGCCATCCATGCCATTCGGCAAACGCTGGCCGTGCCAATGGATGGTGGTGTGCTCGGGCAGGCGGTTGGTCACAAAAATCCGCACCCGGTCGCCTTCCACCACTTCGATGGTCGGTCCGGGCGACTGCCCGTTATATCCCCACAGGTGGGCCTTCATCCCGGGCGCGATCTCGCGCACCACCGGTTCGGCCACCAGGTGAAATTCCTTCACCCCGTCCTTCATCCGCCACGGCAGGGTCCAGCCGTTCAGCGTCACCACCGGATTGTAGGGGCGACCATTCGGCGGCACCAGCGGCGGCTGGGTGTCGGGCGTGGTCATGCTGACAATCTCCGGCAGTCCCGCCAGCGCTGCCGGCGTCACCGTAGCGGCGGCAACGGCGCCGGACAACCTGAAAAAATCGCGTCGTGTCGTCATGGGAAATCCTTTCAATGCCCGCCCGCTGCTCCGGCAGGAGCGGAGGAAGCTGAGGGGGTGGCCATTTTTCCGGGCGTACCGACCAGGGCCATCTGCAGGTCGGCTTCGGCCAGCCAGTAGTCGCGCTGCGCCTCGATGGCGGCGTTGACCGCGGATATCTGCGAGCGGGCATCGGCCAGCAACTCGAACACGCCGATCAGCATACCGTTGTAGCGCAGCAGGTTTTCGTCGGAGATGCGTTTCTTGAGCGGCACCACCTCGTCGCGCAGATGCCGTGCGATGGCATACCGGCTTTGCTGCATGGCGTAGGCCTCGCGCACTTCCGAGCGGGCATTCACCGCCGTTTCACGAGCGCGTTCAAGCGCCTGCCGATAACGCGACTCGGCCGCCGCCACCCGGCTCTGCCCCCAGTCGAACAGCGGCAACTCGAAGCTGATTTCATAACCGCGTTGCACTGGTGCTTCGTTCGAGCTGTTGTTCATCACGCCCAGTTCGAGCACATTGACCAGCCGCGTGCTGCGCGTCAAACCCAGGTTTTTTGCCAGGGCTTCGGTTTGCAGTTTCATCATCTGCAAGTCCAGCCGCGACGCCATCGCCTGCTGTTCCACATTGCTCAAAACCGGCAATGACTCGGGCAGCTCTGGCAGCCGATCGGGCAATGCCAGCATGTCGGCATCAGGCAAACCCATCAGGCGAACCAGACGCTCGCGCGCCTGCAGTTTGACCCCTTCGGCACGTGCCGCCGCCAACGCGGCATCGGCATAGAACGCATGCTCGCGTGCCTGGCGCAACTTGCTCCAGTTGCCCGCCTGCACCATGCGACGCGCCAGGTCTGCGCCCGCTTCGGCCGCGTCCATCGCCTGCTGCTGGTATTGCGCAGACTGGCTGGCGGTCACTGCGATCACCCAGGCCTTGCGGGTATCCGCTGCCAGCCGCAGCACATTCAAAACCAGTTCGCGGCGCGTCTGTTCAAACAGGCGCTGCTCGATCCCGATCCGCATCGGCATGGTCAACAGCCGCGCCAGATTGAGATGCAGGCTGCGTTCCCATTCCACCTCGCTGCCCCGGGTCAGCCGCCCAATGGCAAACCTCGGATTGGGCAAACGCCGGGCCGACACCAGATCGGCCTCGGCAATCCCCAGGATGTTGAATGCGGCCTGCAGGCCCGGGTTGTTAAGCAGCGCAATCTGCACCGCAGCATCCGCCGACAGCGGCTGCGCCAGCAGGGCGTCGACCCGTGCCTGGATCTGTACGCGGGTGGCTTCATCGCGTGACCAGATCACGTCTTTCTGGATCTGCATCTGGGTGACCGATTGAATCGCATCAAACCCACCATCCTGTGAAAAACTGGCACAACCGCCCAGCAGCGCTGCGGATATCGCAACAAACACGGGCGTACGTGGCATCAATGAATGATTTTTCATTCTGGTTACCTCAATGTCCGTGGTGGCCATGCTGGCCTTGCGCAGCGGGCTGCGCGCTGTCATTGCCTTGCTGCGCGTCGCGCAGATAAGTCAGCCAGCCGCCGATCTCGCCGACACGATCGTTGGTTGCGCGCCAATCCTGCAGCGGTTCATCGCGCCAGGTCTGGTAATGCTTGAATGGAGAGATGACCAGCATCCCGGATGGCATGGCTTCGGTAGCCTGGGTAACCGGCACCCATAGCGTCCATGCCCACGCGCCCAACAGGAATGTGTGGGCAAACGACGCCGTACGACGTAAGACAGTATTCAACATGGTAATCCTCGCAAACCTCGCGGCAGCAGGCCGCGCTTGGAATCGGATCAGCGCCAAACGGGCGCGGAATGAATTCAGGCGAGGGAGAATCTGGGTGGCCGCTCGGGGCCGTCTGGAATAAAACCGCTAAACGGTGCGACACCTTGTAGCGTGAAGCGATCCGCGTCCGGAACCAACGCCGGCGTTGTGATGGCCGGG
>JANJUT010000071.1 GCA_024710445.1 Thiobacillus sp. | reverse complement strand
GAGCAAGGCGAAATGGACAAGGCCACCGTGTTTTCCGAAGATCCGGCGGCTATGGCGCGTCACTGGAAAGACCTGGGCGCGCGTCGCCTGCATCTGGTCGACCTCAATGGCGCATTTGCCGGCAAGCCCATCAACGACGAGGCAATCCGCTCCATCGTGGACGCCGTGGGCGATGACATGCCGGTGCAGCTGGGAGGCGGTATCCGTGATCTCGCCACCATCGAGCGCTACCTCGATGATGGCGTACGTTACGTCATTATCGGCACGGCTGCGGTCAAGAATCCGGGCTTTCTGCATGAGGCCTGCGATGCGTTCCCCGGTCATGTGATGGTCGGGTTGGACGCCAAGGACGGCAAGATCGCGGTTGAGGGCTGGTCCAAGATTACCGGTCATGACGTGGTCGATCTGGCCAAACGCTTTGAAGGCTATGGCGTCGAAGCCATCATTTATACCGATATCGGCCGTGATGGCATGCTGACCGGTGTGAATGTCGAGGCCACGCAGCGGCTGGCGCAGGCCTTGTCGATCCCGGTGATTGCCAGTGGCGGCGTCACCAATCTTGATGACGTCAAGGCCCTGTCCGTTGTCGCCAAGGATGGCATCGTCGGTGCCATTACCGGCCGTGCGATCTACCAGGGCACGCTCGACTTCCCGCAGGCACAGAAGCTGGCGGACGAACTGGCCGGCGGCGTGTTCGGGCTGTGATGTGAAATTAGAGCAGCCATGTTAGCCAAACGCATCATTCCCTGTCTCGATGTAACCAATGGCCGCGTGGTCAAGGGCACCAACTTTGTCGAATTGAAAGATGCCGGCGACCCGGTCGAAATTGCGCGGCGCTACAACGAAGAGGGTGCGGACGAACTGACCTTTCTCGATATCACCGCATCATCCGATAATCGCGACCTGATTCTTCACATCATCGAAGCCGTTGCGTCCGAAGTGTTCATTCCACTGACGGTGGGTGGCGGGGTGCGCGTAGTGGCCGACATCCAGCGCCTGTTGAATGCAGGGGCGGACAAGGTCAGCATCAATACGTCGGCCGTCAATAATCCGCAACTGGTGAAAGATGCGTCTGACCGCTATGGCAACCAGTGCATCGTGGTGGCGATTGATTCCAAGCGCGTGGGCGATCATTGGGAAGTCTTTACCCATGGCGGCCGCACGGCCACCGGGCTCAATGCCATCGAGTGGGCGAAGAAAATGGAGGCTTACGGCGCGGGCGAGCTGTTGCTGACCTCGATGGACCGGGATGGCACCAAAAGCGGATTTGATCTTGAACTGACACGAGCGATTTCGGATGCAGTGGATATCCCCATCATCGCCAGTGGTGGGGTCGGCAATCTTCAGCATCTGGTTGATGGGGTGAAGGAAGGTCGCGCCGATGCCGTATTGGCGGCGAGCATTTTTCACTTCAGCGAACATGGCATCGAGGAAGCCAAGCGCTACATGAAGCAGCATGGTATCGAGGTTCGCCTGTGAACGACTGGCTGGCCGCTGTCAAATGGGATGCGCAGGGACTGGTGCCGGCGATCGCCCAGGATGCTGCCAGCGGCGAAATCCTGATGGTTGCATGGATGAACCGCGAGGCGCTGGAAGAAACCGCACGCACGCTGCGTGGCGTGTACTGGTCGCGTTCACGCAACAGACTGTGGCGCAAGGGTGAAGAATCCGGCCATGTCCAGAATGTCAGCGAAATCCGCCTGGACTGCGACAACGACGTGATCCTGCTGAAAATCGAACAGTTGGGCGGGATTGCCTGTCATACCGGTCGGCGCTCCTGTTTCTTCCAGAAGCTTGAAAACGACCAATGGGTGACGACCACACCCGTGCTCAAGAATCCGGCTGAGATCTATAGCAAATGAGCGACATCCTGGACCGTCTCGCTGAAACGCTCGAAGCGCGCAAACTGGCGTCTGCCGACAGTTCCTATGTGGCGAAACTGTATGCAAAGGGCACCGATGCCATTCTGAAAAAGATCGGCGAGGAAGCAACCGAGACCGTGATGGCAGCCAAGGATGGCCAGCCCGAAAAGATCATCTACGAAGTCGCCGATTTGTGGTTTCATACGCTGGTGCTGCTGGCGCACAAAGGGCTGAAGCCTGCGGACGTATTGAACGAACTGGCGCGCCGCGAAGGTTTGTCGGGTCTGGTAGAGAAAGCGAATCGGCATGAATGACTGCATTTTCTGCAAAATTGCGTCCGGCCAGTTGCCGTGCGGCAAGGTTTATGAAGACGATGAGGTGCTGGCATTTCACGACATTCATCCGTTTGCGCGGGTGCATATCCTGATCATCCCGAAGCAGCATATTGCCTCGCTGGCCGACTGCTCGCCGGAGCATGAAAAACTGCTCGGCAAGATGCTGTTGCTGGCGCCACGTCTGGCCGGGGAATTGGGGCTCGATACGGGCTTCAAGACCTTGATCAACACCGGACGCGGCGGCGGCCAGGAAGTCTTCCATATTCACGTACATGTATTTGGCGGGGGCGATCCCGTTCCCCGCAGCTAGATTAATTTATAAGGAGACTGACCATGGGTAGCTTTAGCATCTGGCATTGGCTGATTGTTCTGGTGGTGGTGGTGCTGATTTTTGGCACCAAAAAACTGCGCAACGTCGGTAGTGACCTGGGCGGTGCGGTCAAGGGATTCAAGGAAGGCATGAAGGAAGATGGGCCCAAGATCGGCGACAGTACGGATAAAGAGGGTCGCACCATTGACGTCGAGGTGAAGGACAAGCAGCAGAGCTGAGGTGCAAGACTCAAGATGCAAGTTGCAAGGAAAGGCCTTGTCGCTTGAGTCTTGTCTCTTGTGACTGAACCATGTTCGATATCGGTTTTTCTGAACTCTTCATCATCGGCATTGTTGCGCTGATCGTCATTGGCCCTGAGCGTCTGCCCAAGGTGGCGCGCACAGTGGGCCATCTGTATGGGCGCATGCAGCGCTATGTGTCATCTGTCAAATCGGATATCAGTCAGGAAATCCAGATGGATGAACTCCGCCGCGCCGGACAGGACTTCAAGAAATCGGTCGAGTCGGCGGTGTCGGGTATCGAGCAGGAGGCATCCGTGGTGGATGATTATCTGCGTAACGAGACAGCCAATATCGGCAAGGCGATGTCCACGATGAGCGTCGCGGAAGACAAACATTCCACCGCCGAACCGGACACGAAACCGCTTGAGCCCTCAGCTACACCACAGCAAAGCCTGCCGCTCGACGAGCCCGACCAGAATGCGGTTGAACGCACGCCGCCTGATGTGGCGGAACCCGCGCGTGATGGAACGGCAGGGACAAACCCATGAGTGACGTTCCGGATTCCTTCATCTCGCATTTGATCGAAATGCGGGACCGGCTGCTGCGCGCAGTGATTGCGGTCGTAGTGATCTTTATCTGCCTGTTTCCGTGGGCGCAGGATTTGTATGCGCTCCTGGCCAAGCCCTTGCTGGCTGCGTTGCCCAAGGGCGGGCAGATGATTGCGACCGAAGTCACCACCCCCTTCTTCGTGCCGGTCAAGGTCACCATGATGACCGCCTTCCTGCTGGCCATGCCCTGGGTGTTTTATCAGGCCTGGGCATTTGTCGCGCCGGGGCTGTATCAGCATGAAAAGCGCATCGGCGTGCCGCTGGTCGTTGCGAGTGTGATTCTCTTCCTGTTGGGGATGGCGTTTGCCTATTTCCTGGTATTCCCGATTGTGTTCGGCTTCATCGTTGGGGTGGCGCCTGAAGGCGTGGCGGTGATGACGGATATCGGCAAATACCTCGATTTCGTGATGACGCTGTTCATGGCGTTTGGCATCACCTTCGAGGTGCCGGTGGCGGTGGTGTTGCTGGTGAAGATGGGAATGGTGTCGATTGCCAAGCTGCGCGAGATCCGGCCTTATGTCGTCGTCGGTGCGTTTGTGATTGGCGCGATCTTCACACCACCAGATGTGATTTCGCAGTTCATGCTCGCTATCCCGCTGTGGATTCTGTATGAACTGGGGATCATTGTCGCATCGATGATTACCAGGCCTAAACCTGCGGATTCTGACGATTACACGCCCATGTCGGCGTCCGATATGGATGAGGAATTTGACCGCATTGAAGCCGGCCAGTCAGAAATCAAGCCCCACGACAGCAAGTAGCGGCACCACAATGGCGCGCAAAATGCTCGATTGCACCAATCTGGTGCAATCGAGCCGGGGCGCCGATTCATCTATCTCATGAAAACAATCACTTAAGCATCAGGAACGCGGCTTGCTTATATTTAGCCCGCATTCAATTGGGAGCTTGTGCATGGAAGCGCTGAAAACAGGTAGTGACGTATTGTTCGTGTTGCTGGGCGGCATCATGGTGTTGGCCATGCATGCCGGGTTTGCTTTTCTGGAACTGGGCACTGTGCGCAAGAAAAACCAGGTCAATGCCCTGGTCAAGATTCTCACGGATTTTTCAGTGTCGACCATTGCCTACTTCTTCATTGGCTATAGCGTGGCCTACGGCGTGAGTTTCTTTTCCAGTGCCGAAGTGCTGTCAGCCCAAAATGGCTACGATCTGGTCAAGTTTTTCTTCCTGCTGACCTTTGCCGCGGCGATTCCTGCCATTGTGTCGGGCGGCATCGCCGAACGCGCCCGGTTCAATCCGCAATTGGCCGCGACGTTCGCGCTGGTGGGATTGGTCTATCCATTTTTCGAAGGCATCGTCTGGAACGGCAACTATGGTATCCAGGATTGGCTTGAGGCCGCCACCGGTGCCAAATTCCATGACTTTGCCGGTTCGGTGGTGGTACATGCGGTAGGCGGCTGGATTGCCTTGCCTGCCGTGTTGCTGCTGGGTGCGCGCCGCGGGCGCTATACCAGGGACGGCATGGTTTCGGCACACCCGCCATCCAATATCCCGTTTCTGGCGTTGGGCGCATGGATTCTGACAGTCGGCTGGTTCGGTTTTAACGTGATGTCGGCACAGATGATCGAGGCGGTGTCGGGCCTGGTAGCCGTGAATTCATTGATGGCCATGGTGGGCGGTACGCTGGCGGCTCTGGTGATCGGTCGCAATGACCCGGGTTTTATTCATAACGGCCCGCTCGCAGGGTTGGTGGCCGTGTGTGCCGGCTCGGATCTGATGCATCCCTTGGGCGCGCTGGTGACCGGCGTGGTGGCGGGTGCGCTGTTCGTATGGATGTTCATGGTGACGCAGAACCGCTGGAAGATCGACGATGTACTTGGCGTGTGGCCGCTGCATGGACTGTGCGGCGCGTGGGGCGGCATTGCCGCAGGAATCTTCGGCGCCAAGGCTTTGGGCGGGATTGGTGGCGTCAGTCTGGCTGCGCAGGTGATCGGCACGCTGGGTGGCGTGGCTGTGGCGATGCTCGGCAGTCTGCTGGTGTATGGCGCGTTGAAACGGTTTGTTGGCCTGCGTCTGGATGCAGAAGCTGAATTCAACGGTGCCGACCTTAGCATACACAAGGTATCAGCCACGGCCGAGCGCGAGACCAACTGGTAATCAGTTTTTCTGTTTGCTTTCGAGTTGCCGCAGGTAGCGGCGGCGTTCGATCTGCAGCAGTTCGAGTTGCCGGTCAATTTGCACGACATCGGGATGCTGATCGGTGTACTCTAGCAGCAGTTCGGTGCGCTTGAGGCGTAACTTGACGCGCTTGCTGTCCAGGCCGGCGAGGTAGGCGTCCGTTTCGATGGGCGTAGCCCCGGACGGGTCTTTGTCAGGCGTATCCGTAGCGGACTCAACCGGTATTGATTCAACAGGCGTTGTTTCTGGTGCAGGGCTGCTGGTAGCCGGCTGCAACTGAGCAGGTACAGCGGGTTGAGGCGTGTCGAGAGGATGTTCGCTGACTACCATTCCAATGCCTATTGCCAGCAGTACGGCCAGGGGGATGCCGTATGCCAGAGCGGGATGAAGGCGCGATCTGTGGCTGGATGGCGTGGCGGTCGGGTCAGGCGGGCTGGCCTGTGCAAGTGCATGCAGGTCATCCAGAAGCGTGCGCGCATCGGGACGTTCAGCAGGGTTCTTGTGCAGCATGCGCAACAACAGATTGCTCACCCGGTCGGAAATGCCTGAACGCAGGGAAGCGGCAGGCACGGGTGTTTCGTTGATCACGCGGTACAGGATGGTAGGCAGGCTGTCACCATCAAAGGCATACCGGGCGGTGAGCATTTCATACAGTACGGCGCCCAGCGAGAAAATATCGGAACGCCCGTCGATTTCGCTGCCCATCGCTTGCTCGGGTGACATGTAGCGCGGTGAACCGAGCATTTGCCCGGCGTGCGTATGGTCGCTGTTGCTGAGATGGGCTATGCCGAAATCAGTAAGTTTGATGCGTCCGCTCTGGCCTGTGACGACCACGTTGGCGGGTTTGATGTCGCGATGAATCACGCCGTGCTGGTGCGCAAATGCAAGTGCCTCGGCCATCTGGGTGACGGTGTCGATTACCAGATCGATCGGCATGGGGCCCTTGTCCATGAGTGTGCGCAGGGTTGCACCGGGCAGGTATTCCATGGCGATGTAGGCGAGTGCGTCGGATTCGCCCACGTCATAAATGGTCACGATATTCGGGTGCGATAAACGGCCAGCACTTTGCGCTTCGCGCAGAAAACGCGACTCGGTATCCGCGCCTTCATGCTGGAGTTGGGCAATCTGAACGGTCTTGATGGCTACGGTTCGTTCGATCAGCGGGTCGCGAGCACGATAGACCGTGCCCATCGCGCCATGGCCAATTTCATCGAGAACTTCGTAACGACCAATTTTCATGACAACCTGGAGGTCAGGCTTGGCACTCGATAATCTGGCCGCGCACAGCGTGGCTGTCTGCTCCCATCAAATACAGATACCACGGCATCAGGTCATTGGTGCCGGGCAGGCTTTCCGGTGACAGCCCGGGATGGGTGCGCGAACGCAAGGTGGTGGCGACCTGGCCTGGAATCAGCGTGTTGAAGCGCAGGTTCTCGTTCGAGCTGAACTCGTCAGCCCAGATGCGGGTGAGTGTTTCCAGCCCGGATTTGGCTACGGCATATCCGCCCCAGTACGCGGCGGGTTGATGACCATGGGTCTCGCCGGTGAACACGACTGAGGCATCCGGTGCCTGTTTCAGCAGCTGCAGGCAGGCCCGGGTGAGCGCAAAAGGGGCCATCAGGTTGACCCGCATCAGCGTCTGCCATTGGTCGAGCGTTTGCAGTTCCAGCGGTGTCAGGTTGTAAAACTGGTGGGCGCTGTGCAACACCCCGTCGAGCCGCTTCAGGTGATGAGCAATGGTGCCTGCAAGTGTTTCCAGGCTGCGATCGTCGGCGGCAGCCAGATCGTAGGGAAACATTGCAGGTTCCGGGCCGCCAGCGGCCACGATTTCGTCATAAACGGCTTCCAGTCTGGTTGCATCGCGTGCGAGCAGGGCGACCGTGGCGCCGTAGCGCGCATATGCCAGGCTGGCAGCGCGGCCGAGGCCGGAACTGGCACCGGTAACGAGAATGACTCGGCCTTCGAGGAGGTCAGGGCGGGGAAGATAGTCTTTCATAGCTGTTGAAGTAATGCGCCGGCCGATTGTACTCCGCTCTGCGTTGCACTTTCGAGTGTGGCTGGGTAGAGGCCGGTGGTGTAATCGCCAGCCAGAAAAATGCGCGGATGCGCGGTGTGGACGGAGGGGCGTGCCATGCCGGGTTTGCAGGCATAGGTCGCCTGTTTCTCGACAATGCTTTTACGCCAGCGTGGGGTGCCGGGTTGGGCGATTCTTTTTAATTGCGCCTCGGCCAGGTCCAGCCAGTCCGCGGGCAAACTGTCTGCGGCGCTGGCAACAAACGCCATCAGCCCAGCCTGACCATGGCTTTGGCCGCGGTCGAATACAAACTGTGCAGGGCCATCGGCCAGGGCAAACAGCGGTTTGTCGAGCCGGAAATCCGCGCCATATTGCACGTAGCCCGTGGCAATGGGCTGGTAGTGGTAAGTCGCCACCTCGCGCCCGGTGGTTTCGAGTTCGGGGATCTGTGCCGCCAGCGCGGGGAGATGTTGAGGTGCGACTGCAATGATGACGTGGCTGTAGCGATACGAGCCATCGCGTGTGGCCAGCGTGATGGCATCGGTTGTGGCCGAGAGCGCTGTCACCCGACTGGACAGGCACACCTTGCCACCAAGCTTGACCAGGCGCGTAGCGGCAGGTGTGGGGAACAGTGCAGTCAGGTCATGGCGAGGTAACAGAAGATCGCTGTGGTGGTTGCGCCCGCCGAAGGCCGCACGGATCACATCACGGAACACCTTGGCGCTGGCTGTTTCCGGCGGCGTATTCAAGGCGGAGACACACAGCGGGTGCCACAACAGGCGGTTGAGCTTTTCTGGCTGCGTCTGGGTGAACTGGCTGACTGTTAGTCGATCCAGCGAGTCTGAATCATGCAGCAGGGTGTGGGCCCAGCGGGCAGCGGCCAGTTTTTCGCGCCAACTGAGCCCTTTCGCCCCCAGCAGTCCGGCAAGCAAATGTAGCGGAGCTGGCAGTCGTGGGCAGGCCAGACTGAAATCGGGAGGTTGATTGAGTGTGAGTGGGAGACGCCACACACCCGTTTGGGGGGCAGATGGGTGCAGGCGCTCGATCAGCTGCAGGGTCTGCTCGTAGGCGCCTAGCAGGATGTGCTGGCCGTTGTCGAGTGACCGGCCCTCGAGTTCGACTGTGCGTGCCCGTCCGCCCAGCGTGCGGCTGGCTTCGTACAGCGTGACCTTGACGCCCGCTTCAGCCAGCGTCAGTGCGGCGGCGCAGCCGGCCCAACCGCCGCCGATGACGGCGACACTGCGCTTGTTCAAACCAGCCGTCACGGGAACAGCCAGGTTTTGCTCGCCAGCCACAGCTTGCGCAGGGGCGTGAGCGCGACACGTGCGTGCAGCACCGGGAAATGCGCGCGCCGGATTTCATCCAGCAAGGTACGATAAATGGCGGCCATTACCAGCCCAGGGCGTTGACTACGCCGTGCGCTGGCAGGCAGTGCGGCAAGTGCGCGATCGTAGCAGGCGCTGGCGCGGTCGAACTGGTACTGCATCAATGCCTGAAACTCGGGCGTATCCACGCCGTTGAGAAGGTCCGCTTCGCGTACGTTGAAACGGGCCAGTTCGTCCTGCGGCAGATAGATGCGCCCACGCCGTGCGTCCTCGCCTACATCGCGAATGATGTTGGTGAGCTGAAGGCGAGGCCGAGTTCATGCGCGTAGCGGCGGATTGCGCGGTCGTCCTCGTTGCGCGCACCGCCAAAAATGGCGGCAGCGACTTCTCCCACCACGCCCGCCACACGATAACAATACAGGTTGAGCGATTTGAAATCGGGGTAGCGCAGATCATCCAGATCCATTGCCATGCCGTCGATGATTTCCAGCAACAGGGCCGGGGGCGCATTGCGACCTTGAGGGGTGTCCAGCAGCGCCCGGGTCGCCGGGTGTTCCGGCGCGCTGGTTGCAAACCGTGCGATTTCCTCGCGCCACCAGTCAAGCTTGGCCTCGGCAATCTGGCGGTCGTGGCATTCGTCCACCACGTCGTCGAGTTCGCGGCACAGCGCATAAAACGCCGTGATCGCGCGGCGCGTGTCCTGCGGCAGGAAGACGAAACTGTAATAAAAGCTGGAACCGCTGGCGGCAGCGCGATCCTGGCAATACTGATGGACGTCCATGGTTATATGAGTCCTCGACCAAGCATGGAGATCCAGTCTTTTTTGGTGAGCACCGGGCGGTTATGAAACACGCAGCCGGGGTCGGCGTGCAGCTTGCGCAGGATGGTTTCACCACCAAGGATGGTGACGCGCAGTTCCAGCCCGATGCGTCCCTTGAGTTGCCGACCGAGTGGCGCGCCCGCCTGCAGCAGCTTGCGGGTACGCTCAATCT
Source organism: Thiobacillus sp. (assembly GCA_024710445.1). Lineage (GTDB taxonomy): Bacteria > Pseudomonadota > Gammaproteobacteria > Burkholderiales > Thiobacillaceae > Thiobacillus. The sequence continues at coordinate 3,076 of JANJUT010000071.1, read as the reverse complement.
GTTTCTGCATCATGACGTGCCACATGCCGCGCGTGTCGCCCTGGGCGATCTGGGTTTCGCTGACGTGGCTGGCGGCCAGTTCGTCCTGTGGCAGGTAGACGCGGTCTTTCCGGTAATCAATGGCGATATCCTGCAGGAAATTGATGAGTTGCAGGCTGCTGCAGATGGCGTCCGAATATGCCAGATGCCGCGGGTCATGGTCGCCGTACAAATGCATCATCAGGCGTCCCACCGGGTTGGCCGAGCGGCGACAGTAATCCATGACTTCGCCAAAGTCGGCATAGCGGGTTTTTTCCACATCCTGGGCGAAGGCCGATAGCAGGTCGCGAAACGGGGTCAGCGGGATGGTGTGGGTGCGTATGGCTTTGGCCAGCGGGCCGAACACGGGATCGTCCGGTACATCGCCGTTCTCGATGCGGTCCAGCTGGACGCGATATGCGTCCAGTTGGGTCAAACGTTCGGCAGAAGTGGCGTCGCCTTCATCGGCAATATCGTCCGCGCTGCGTGCAAAGTGGTAAATGGCTTCGACCGGTCGGCGCAGCCGTTTGGGAAGCAACCAGGACGCAACAGGGAAGTTTTCGTAGTGTTCGACCGGCACCGGCAACAAAAAAACGGAATGGGAATAATGACTTAGGTAGGATGCCCGGTCGGTTTAGGTGACAGCATCGCTTTGATTATATTACACTTATTGGTCGCAGGTTTTACGGTCAGGCCGCGAGAGTGGCGGAATTGGTAGACGCACTGGATTTAGGTTCCAGCGCCGCAAGGCGTGGGGGTTCGAGTCCCCCCTCCCGCACCATCGGCTTTTGACGTTTACCCACCCATTTCAATTCAGCCAGGAAGTAGTGTGATGCAAGCAAATCTTGAAGTTCTCGAAGGTCTGGTCCGCCGCCTCGATATCAGTGTGCCCATGGATCAGCTGGAAACCGAAGTGCAAAGCCGCCTCAAGCGCCTGGCGCGCAGCGTCAAGATGGACGGCTTCCGTCCGGGCAAGGCACCGTTGAGTGCCGTGGCGCGCCAGCATGGGGGTGGCGTCCGCCAGGAAGTACTGGGCGAAACCCTGCAAAGCCGTTTTGGCGAGGCGGTACAGTCCCATCAGCTGAAAATTGCAGGTTATCCGCGCTTTGAGCCGAAAGCCGGGCAGACGGACGTTGCAGAAATGACTTTCAGCGCCAGTTTTGAGGTCTATCCTGAAGTGAAGATAGATGACCTGAGCACAGGCAAGATCAGCCGCCCGACGGTGGTTCTGGGTGATGCCGATGTGATGAAGACGCTGGAAGTGCTGCAGAAGCAGCGCCGTACCTTTGAATCAGCCGCCCGCGCTGCAGCGGAAGGCGATCTGGTCAAGTTTGATTACCAGGGCACGGTTGACGGCGTGGCGTTCGAAGGCGGCAAGGGCGAAGATTTTGCTGCCGTCATCGGCGAAGGCCGTTTGCTGAAGGACTTCGAGCAAAGCCTGATCGGGCTCAAGGCAGGCGATAACAAGGGCTTTGACCTGACCTTCCCGGTCGACTATGCCGCGAAGGAGCTTGCCGGCAAGGCCGAGCATTTCGAGGTGCAGGTCAAGGACGTGCAGGCACCGGTTCTGCCGCCGGTGGATGCCGAGTTCGCCAAGGCGCTGGGCGTGGAAGACGGTGACGTCGAGAAGCTCAAGGCCGAAGTGAAGTCCAACCTGGAACGCGAAGTGAAGCGCCGGGTACAGGCCAAGCTGAAGGAGCAGTCGATGGAGCTGCTGCTGCAGAAAAGCACGCTGGACCTGCCGCAGAGCCTGGTGGCCATGGAAACTGACCGTCTGCGCAGCATGACGGAAGCGGATATGCAGCAACGTGGGGTTCAGACCATGAAGCTTAGTGCCGATATGTTTACAGGGCAGGCCGAACGCCGCGTGCGTTTGGGATTGATCCTGGCCGAGATCGTGCAGGCGCACAAGCTGGTGGCCCAGCCCGAGCAGATTCGCAGCTTGATCCAGGAACAGGCCCAGAGCTACGAGGAGCCGGAACAGGTGATGCAGTGGTACTACCAGAGCCCCGAGCGGATGCAGGAGATCGAGTCCCTGGCGCTGGAAGAGAATGTGGTAGCATGGGTCGCAGGTCAGGCCCAGGTGGAAGATGTGACAACCTCCTTTGAAGAACTGATGGGACGTACCTGATGCACATTGATTTTGAAAGCCATTCTTTCGAGCCCCAAGGTCTGGGCTTGGTCCCCATGGTCGTTGAGCAAAGCGGCCGTGGTGAGCGTGCTTATGACATCTACTCGCGCCTGCTCAAGGAACGGGTCATTTTCCTGGTTGGCCCGGTCAACGACGCAACAGCCAATCTGGTGGTTGCGCAGATGTTGTTTCTGGAATCGGAAAACCCCGACAAGGACATCTACTTCTATATCAACTCGCCTGGTGGTTCGGTTTCGGCTGGCCTGGCGATCTATGACACGATGCAATTCATCAAGCCGGATGTGTCTACCCTGTGTATTGGCCAGGCCGCGAGCATGGGCGCATTCCTGCTGACCGCTGGCGCCAAGGGCAAGCGTTACTGCCTGCCGAACTCGCGTGTGATGATTCACCAGCCGCTGGGTGGTTTTCAGGGCCAGGCATCGGATATCGCCATCCATGCCAAGGAAATCCTCTACCTGAAATCGCGCCTTAACGATATGCTGGCCAAGCACACTGGCCAAAGCATGGAAGCGATCGAACGCGATACCGATCGTGACAACTTCATGAGCGCAGATGATGCGGTGAACTATGGTCTGGTCGACAAGGTGCTGACCAGCCGTATCGAAGCATCTGGCAATTAAGTGGCAATTAAGCAAGGAACTGGAATGTCAGACAAAGGCTCGAGCGATAAACTTCTTTACTGCTCCTTCTGCGGCAAAAGCCAGCATGAGGTGCGCAAGCTGATTGCCGGGCCATCGGTATTCATTTGCGATGAATGTGTCGAGTTGTGCAACGACATCATCCGCGAGGAAATCCAGCAGGCGGAAGGCCAGAAGGGCGCGAGTTCCGATCTGCCGACGCCGCACGAAATCAGCGGCATCCTGGACCAGTACGTGATCGGTCAGGGCCAGGCTAAGAAGGCGCTTG
>JANJUT010000034.1 GCA_024710445.1 Thiobacillus sp. | reverse complement strand
TCTACGGCGGCAACCTGCCGAGCACGCCCTACACCGTCAACGGCGCCGGACGCGGCCCGGCCTGGAGCAATTCGCTGTTCGAGGATAACGCCGAATTCGGCCTCGGCATGCGCCTCTCCGCCGACCAGCTGATGGTCTATGCGCAGCAACTGGTGAAGGAGATGGCCGGCGAAATCGGCGGCGACCTGGCCGACGCGCTGCTTGGTGCCGACCAGCGCGAGGAAGCCGGGCTGGTCGAGCAGCGCCAACGCGTTGCCCTGCTGCTCGACCAGCTGACCCGCTCCAGCCATCCGCGCGCCAGGGAACTCGCCAGTGTGGCCGAATGGCTGATCCGCCGTTCGGTGTGGATCATCGGTGGCGACGGCTGGGCCTACGACATCGGCTACGGCGGCCTCGACCACGTGCTGGCCCTGCCCTACGACGTCAACATCCTGGTGCTCGACACCGAGGTGTATTCCAACACCGGCGGCCAGACCTCCAAGGCCACGCCGACCGGGGCGGTGGCCAAATTCTCGGCCGGCGGCAAGGCCACGGCGAAGAAAGACCTGGCGCGGCTGGCGAGCGACTACGGCCATGTCTACGTCGCCACCGTGGCCTATGGCGCCAAGGACACGCAGACCCTGCGCGTGTTCCATGAGGCCGAGTCCTATCCCGGTCCCTCGCTCATCGTCGCCTATAGCCCCTGCATCGCCCACGGCTACGACATGCTCTACAACCAGCGTCAGCAAGAAATGGCAGTGAAGAGCGGGCACTGGCCGCTGTTCCGTTACGACCCGCGGCTGAAGGACGCCGGCAGCCATCCCTTCAAGCTCGACTCCGCCGCCCCCAGCCAGCCGATCAAGGCCTTCATGGAATCGGAAACACGTTTCGCCATGCTCGCGCGCAGTCATCCCGAAGCCGCGCAACGCTTCCTGGAAGCCGCACAGCAGGAAGCCGATCAGCGCTTCAAGGTGTATCAGGACATGGCCCGGAGCCCTGCCGACCAACCCGAATCGGGAGAATGACATGATCGACCTTGCCACCGACTACCTCGGCATCCCGCTCAAGAATCCGCTGGTGCCCTCGGCCTCGCCGCTGTCGAAAAATATGGACACGGCATTGCGCCTGGAAGATGCCGGCGCGGCTGCGCTGGTGATGTATTCCCTGTTCGAGGAGGAGCTGCAGGCGGAAGACGCCATGACCGAGCGCTTCCTGGTGAATGCCGATCCGGGCCACAGCGAAACCAATGGCTTCCTGCCCGATTTCGGTGAATTCCAGGGCGGCCATGAACGCTACCTGTCGCACCTGCACCAGCTCAAGCGGCGGCTGGAGATCCCGGTGGTGGCCAGCCTCAACGGCGTGTCGCCCTCCGGCTGGGTGGAGCTGGGCCGCTCGCTGGAACAGGCCGGCGCCGACGCGCTCGAACTCAACGTCTACCACGTCGCCGCCGACATGCTCACCCCGGGCGACGCAGTGGAGGCACGCTACGTCGAACTCCTCACCGACCTGCGCAAGGTCGTCAGCCTGCCCATCATCATGAAGCTGTCGCCCTACTTCTCGTCGCTGCCGCATGTGGTACAGCAACTGGAAAACGCCGGCGCGCAGGGCGTCGCGCTGTTCAACCGCTTCTACCAGCCGGACATCGATCTGGACCAACTGCAGATGGCCGACCAGCTGCAGCTGTCGACACGCGACGAAGCCCTGCTGCGCATCCGCTGGATCGCCATCCTGCACGGCCGCACCCGCCTGACGCTGGCCGCCACCGGTGGCGTCCATGGTGCGGACGAGGCGCTGAAACTGCTGCTGGCCGGTGCCGACGTGGTGCATCTCGCCTCATGCCTGCTGCAACACGGCCCGGACAAGCTGACTGAAATTCTCGCCTCGATGGAGCACTGGATGGAGGAAAAGGAATACGAATCGGTCGCCCAGCTGAAAGGCAGCATGAGCCAGAAGAACCTGCCCGACCCGTCCATCGTCGCACGCGCCAGTTACCTGCGCGTGCTCGACAGTTTTTCACCCCGACCCGGCGTGTGGTCATGAATACACTCGCCACGCAAATGGCCCAGCCCGAGCCAGTTTTTCACCCCTTTTCCGAACGTACTCCAGACCGAAGCAACAGGACAGGAGCGGAATCAAGTTGTCGGACCGTTAATCCGGCAGTGTCTTTAAATCAGTACTTTTTCTCAAGGAAGACCCATGCATCACTGGAACACCCGATACCCCAACCGATTCAATCTGGATTCAAACGACGACTATCAGAAATGGCGTGACGAAAAGCTGGCGGCCTATCCCAGGAACCTGGGCGATCTGGTCGTCGAACTGGGCGACATGACAGCGATAACCGACGCCGAGAAAGCCAGGATCATGGATCTCGTGGAACGGGCCAACATGTGTGTTTACACATCTGGCAAAGCCGAACTGAGCATGGATTCCCTGCTGAGCCTGGGAAGACAGCTGGGGGTGTCCGGCACCGACAAATCCCGCCGCCATGCCAATTCAGACGAATTGACCAATTCGGGCATCCTGAACCAGGCCATCCCCTTCACGACACGGCATGTCCGCTGGCATACCGACGCCACCTATTACGGATCCGACAAGACGATCCAGGCTTTATTCCTGCTGTGCAAACGGCCAGCCATCGAAGGCGGAAGCAACAAGGTCCTGGACCAGGAAGTCCTGTACATCCTGCTGCGCGACAAGCACCCGGAAGCGCTCCGGGTGCTGATGAGCAAGGATTGCTTCAAGTACAAGAATCCCAAGACCGGTGAAGTTAACGACCACCTGGGTGGAAAGGTATTCTGGACCAATCCAGATGGCCATCTGTGCCACCGTTTTTCATTCAGGCAAATGGACATGGCCTGGTCTGAAGACAGTGATGTCAAGGCAGCCCGGGACGTGCTGGAATCCATGATGCTGAACGATCTGGAATATGTCATTGAAGGCCGGCTGGAATCCGGTCTGGGGCTGATTTCGAACAACGTCGAACATACCCGGGAAAAGCTAGTCGATAGCGAAGACCCCTCGAAAAAGCGCTTGCTGTTCAGGACCCGGTTTTATGACCGGGTGAATGCCTGCTAGCCAAATTCCACCGCAACAATCCTGAACCGCCACACCGGGCGAAGTCAATCCAGCGCCTGTCAATTGACTTCGTTCAGGTGTCAGGTTCAGACAGTGAAAGCGGGATCAATCCATCTCGCCCTGCCTGTAGTGACAGGCAGGGCATCTCCTCGTGAACGATTCGCTCATGGCGCCTCGATGATCAATCGAGTAGTTTGGTGGCAACCGTTCCTGAAGCCGACAGCTACACCATGATGCTATCCGGACTGGGGCGGGTTGGTTTTGCCGCACGCCGCCGATTGGACTGAACCGTCCGACCAGAAAAAACGCCGGTTGCCGGCGCTTTTTTCATTGCCTCTCAGGCCTCATACCCTTCGCGGTGCGTCGCATTGATCGTGCGCAACAGTTCGCGAAACGGGATGCTGCGCTCGTGCTTCTTGAACAGGGGCATGAAGGCCAGATCCTCGCCCGTTCCAACACCTGCATATTTACCCGATGTCATCGATTCGTGCAGTTCGCGCAGCATGCTGTCCAGCGGATCGAGATACGGCGTATAGGTGGCGGCTTCGTCGTCGTCGTGTTCCAGGCAGGCGCGCAGTTCGTCGACTTCGTAGACGGCTTCATGGACAAGATCGATCAGTGCATTGAGGTCGGCAGCTTTTTTCATGTTCGTCATCGCTTAAGGCAAAACGCAAGGATACCGCCAAGCCTCCCCTGCGGGGAACCTCTGCCTGGCGATACGCGATGCAAGCGTCTTAAACCGCTTCGACCTGAGACAGCACTGGGCCAGGCGCTGCCTGCCCGCGGCGACGCATCAGCCGGTAGGCTGCCGGCACGACAAACAGCGACAGCAGCGGCGCGCTCAGCATGCCGCCAACCATGGGCGCGGCGATACGGCTCATCACCTCGCTGCCGGTGCCGCTGCCAAGCAGGATGGGCAGCAGGCCGGCGACAATGACGGCGACGGTCATCGCCTTGGGGCGCACGCGCTGCACCGCCCCTTCGCGGATGGCGTCGACGAGGTCGCCCTCGCCGGTTTTACCGGCTTCCTGTTTCGCGTTCCAGGCGTTTTTCAGGTACAGCAGCATGATGACGCCGAACTCGGCCGATACGCCGGCCAGCGCGATGAAGCCGACGCCGGTGGCGATCGACAGCTGATAGTCCATGGCGTAGAGAAACCAGATGCCGCCGGTCAGCGCGAACGGCAGCGTCGCCATAATCAGAACGGCTTCGTCAAAGCGGCTGAAGGTGAGATAGAGCAGCACGAAGATGATCAGCAGCGTGGCGGGCACGACCAGCTTGAGCCGCTTGTTGGCGCGCTCCATGAACTCGAACTGTCCGGAATAAGCCAGGCTCATGCCGGGTTCGAGTTTGACCTGTGCGGACACGGCCGCCTGCAGATCGGCCACGGTGGACGCGAGATCACGCCCACGCACGTCGACATAGACCCAGCCCGAAGGGCGCGCATTCTCGCTTTTCAGCATGGGCGGGCCGTCGGTGATCCTGACGGTCGCCACCGTGCCGAGCGTGATCTGGCTGCCATTGGGCGTGAGGATGGGCAATGCGGCGAGCCTGGCTGGCGTGTCGCGCCATTCGCGCGGATAGCGCACGTTGATCGGATAACGCGCCAGGCCTTCGACCGTTTCGCCGATGTTTTCGCCGCCGATGAGGTTGGCCACCGCCGATTGCACGTCGCCGATGTTCATGCCGTAGCGCGCCGCGGTGACTCGATTGATGTCGACATCGATGTAGCGCCCGCCGGTGAGCCGCTCGGCCAGCGCCGACGACACGCCGGGCACGGTTTTGGCGATGCGTTCGACCTCCTGCGCGATGCGGTCGATATCGGCCAGGTTGCTGCCGGCGACCTTGACCCCGACCGGGCTCTTGATGCCGGTGGCGAGCATGTCGATGCGGTTGCGGATCGGCGGAATCCAGATGTTGGCGAGCCCCGGCACCTTGACTGCGGCATCCAGTTCCTCGACCAGCTTGTCCGGTGTCATGCCCGGCCGCCATTGATCGCGCGGCTTGAACTGGATGATGGTCTCGAACATTTCCAGCGGCGCCGGATCGGTGGCGGTTTCGGCGCGTCCAGCCTTGCCGTGCACACTGGCTACTTCAGGCACGCTCTTGATCAGCCGGTTGGTCTGTTGCAAAAGTTCGGCGGCCTTTTGCGCCGACAATCCCGGCAAAGCCGATGGCATGTAGAGCAGATCGCCTTCGTCCAGCGGCGGCAGGAATTCGCCGCCCAGGCGACTGGCGGGCCACAACGCGGTGAGGAAAATCAGCGCAGCGGCAAGCATCGTGAGCTTGGGAAATTTGAGCACGGCATCGAGCAGCGGCTGGTAGATGCGGATCAGCCCGCGGTTGAGCGGATTCTTGCTCTCGTCTGGAATCCTGCCGCGAATCCAGTAGCCCATCAACACTGGAATCAGCGTGACCGACAGCCCCGCGGCAGCCGCCATGGCATAGGTCTTGGTAAAGGCCAGCGGACCGAACAGGCGCCCTTCCTGCGCTTCCAGCGTGAATACCGGGATGAAGGACAGCGTGATGATCAGCAGCGAAAAAAACAGCGCCGGGCCAACCTCGCAGGCCGCATCGGTGATCACCTGCCAGCGCGTCCCGCCTGCCAGGGTTTCGCCGGGATGCGCGTGATTCCACAGCTCGATTTTCTTGTGCGCGTTTTCGATCATCACCACCGCCGCATCGACCATGGCGCCGATGGCAATGGCAATGCCGCCCAGCGACATGATGTTGGCGTTGACCCCCTGCTGACGCATGATGATGAAGGCGATCAGCACGCCCAGCGGTAGCGAGACAATCGCCACCAGCGATGAGCGCAGATGCCACAGGAACACCGCGCACACCAGCGCCACCACGATGAATTCCTCGATCAGCTTGCTGGTCAGGTTGTCGATCGCGCGGTCGATCAGCTTGCTGCGATCGTAGGTCGGCACGATTTCCACGCCAGGCGGCAGGCTGGGCTTGAGCGTGTCGAGTTTGGCCTTGACCGCCTCAATGGTCTCACGCGCGTTCTTGCCCGAACGCAACACCACAATGCCGCCGACAGCCTCGCCCTCGCCGTCGAGTTCGGCAATGCCGCGCCGCATCTCGGGGCCGATCTGGATATGCGCCACGTCGCCCAGGCTGACCGGTGTCGTCCCAACCAGCCGCAGCGGAATGTCACGGAAGTCGGCAATGTTTTTGAGATAACCGCTGGCGCGCACCATGAACTCGGTTTCGGCCAGTTCCAGCACCGCGCCGCCGGTTTCCTGGTTGGCCGAGCGGATCGCCTTGATCACCTCGTCATGCGTGATGCCGAAGCTGGCGAGTTTCACCGGATCGAGCACCACCTGATACTGTTTGACCATGCCGCCGACAGTGGAGACCTCGGCCACGTTGGGCAGGGTTTTCAGCTCATATTTCAGGAACCAGTCCTGCAGCGTGCGCAACTGCGCCAGGTCATGCCTGCCGGTGCGGTCGACCAGCGCGTACTGATAAATCCAGCCCACCCCGGTGGCATCCGGACCCAGCGCCGGCTTGGCCGCTGCGGGTAGACGTGCCTGTACCTGGCTGAGATATTCCAGCACCCGCGAACGTGCCCAATACAAATCAGTGCCGTCCTCGAAAATGACATAGACAAAGCTGTCGCCGAAAAAGGAAAACCCGCGTACTGTCTTCGCGCCCGGCACCGACAGCATGGTGGTGGCGAGCGGATAGGTGACCTGGTTTTCAACGATCTGCGGCGCCTGTCCTGGATAAGGCGTTCGAATGATGACCTGCACGTCGGACAGATCGGGCAGCGCATCGATGGGCGTGGTCTTCACCGCCCAGATGCCCCAGGCCACGGTGAACAGTGTCGCCAGCAACACCAGAAACCGGTTGGCGACCGACCAGTGAATCAGGCGCGCGATCACTTCGCGCCCCCGGTCTTGTCGAGTTTCTCAACCAGCAGGCCTTCATCCGTTTCACGCACACCGACTCGCACCCGGTCGCCTGCCTTCAGCCCCTTGGCAACTTTAGGACTGGACAGCGGAAACTCCATGGTCATGCCCGGCATCGACAGCGTCTTGAAAGGACCATGCGACAGCGTGACATAGCCATCGGACACTTCATCGATCACGGCATCCGCCTCGTGCAACGCAAGCGGTACGGGCATGGCTGTGGCCGGGTCGGCCGCATGCGCGACAATTCCCTGCAGGCTCGCTTCTGAATCAATCAGGAATTGACCGCTGGCGACAATGGTCTGGCCTTCATCCAGTCCGGACACAATGACGGTGCTGTTGCCGGATTCCGCACCCAGGGTGACCTCGGCCGGACGATAACGCCCTTCTGCTTCAGCCACGATGACAAGCGCTCGGCGGCCGGTGCGAATCACGGCTTCGGTCGGCACACGCAGCGCCGATGCGCCGCCACTGCCCTTGAGGCTGACCTGTGCGGACAAGCCCGGTCGCAACTGACCATTCCTGTTGGGCAGTTCAACCCGCACCCGCAGTGCACGCGCGTCATCGTTCAGCACAGGCAGCAAGGCGGTCACACGGCCCTGCACCGGCTGGCCCGGAAACGCGGCGAAGACGACCTCGACTGCCTGCCCCACCCGCACCGAGCCGGCCTGCGCTTCCGGCACCGCGACATCGAGCCACACCGTGCCGATGCCGTTGATGCGCGCCAGCGTCTGGCCCGCCATCAAGGTCATGCCGGGGCGTACCTCGAGGGCCTGGATCACGCCGCCGCGCGGGGCGGTGATCGAGATACGGTTCCGGATCTTGCCGGTTCTGGCCACGTCGCGAATCAGGCTTTCGGGCATACCGCCCAGCCGCATCCGGTTACGGGCCGCGCTTTCCAGTGAGGCATCGCCCAGCGCCCTGAGCGCCATATATTCCTCCTGCAGCGCGGCCCATTCCGGCACCAGCAGTTCGGCGATGAAAGAGCCGGATTGAATGACATCGTTCGGAGCAAGACTGGCCACGCGTTCCACGAACCCGCCGGTACGCGCCTGCACGATGGCAATCTCGCGCTCGTTGAACCCGACGATACCGGTTGCCATGACATCCGTATCCAGCGTGGCACGCGTGACGGTAGCCAGACGCACGCCCAGATTCTGGGCCACGCCCGGATCAATTTTCACGGTCGCGGCATCGCCGCCGTCGTCGGCATATTTCGGCACCAGTTCCATGTCCATGAAAGGCGACTTGCCGGGCTTATCGAACTTTTGCGTGGGCACCATCGGGTCATACCAATACAGCACGGTACGGCCGGTTTTTTCAGCGCCGGATGACCTGCCCATCTCAGCATCTGGCACATGGTTTCGTTCCCACCACAGGCCGGCCGCCACGCCAACGGCGAGCAGCGTCATTACAGCGAAAAGACCCAGTACTATTTTCTTAATCGTTTGACGGCTCATTGTTTTTCTCCTGTCGCAGCGGGTTCATTACCGGCGGATTCGCTATAGGCATAACGCAGGCGCGCAGCCATCTGCCGACGCTCACCTTCGAGCGCGATGATCATCAGTTCAGCATCGATACGTTCGCGTCGCGCCATCACCAGATCGACGAGCTCACCCTTGCCGCCGCGCCAGCCCGCCATGGCCAGATCCACTTTCTCAGCGGCCAGCGGCAGCAGCACATCGCGCTGTCGTTTAACGGCCCGATCGAGCCGCTGATACTCGGCAAAATCGGCTTCCAGCATAGCTGCGTGCTCACGCAGCACCGTTTCGCGCTCGGCATCCAGCCCTTCGCGTTCGGCGATCCTGGCGGCGATCCTGGGGTCCTGCCGTGAGGCTGCAAATACCGGCAGGTCAAAACTCACCTGCACCATGGCCATGTCGCCGAACTGCGCGCCGCGTTTCGAGTAAGCCATCTCCAGCGCCCAGTCCGGCTTCCTGTCGGCACGGGCCTCGGCCACCTCCGCATCCATCACGCGCCCCCTGGCGTTGAATATCGCCAGTTCCGGATGACCATGCAGTGCGTGTTCGAGCATGTCACGGGCAATCGGCCAGTCGGGCGCCGTACCGCTTAATGGCGCTTCTGCACGCGGGCCCACCCAGCGTTTGAGCGCGGCAATGGCTTGCTGGCGGCGTGCCGCAAGCTCGTCCCGGCGGACATCGATCATCGCGGCTTCCTGGCGCGATGCCACGGCGTCCAGCGCACTGCCCTTGCCGCCGGCAATGCGCGCCCGAACTGCCGCATCGAACAGGCGGTTTTCGCTGTCCAGTTCATCGATGCGGGCAAGCTGGCGCTCGACGGCATCGCGCGCAATCCAGGCCACGGCGGTTTCCCGCAGCACGCTGAGCCGCGTGATCTGCGTCTGCGCTTCGCCCAGCGCAACCCGACCGCGCGCAGCCTCCACACGCGCACTGCGCTTGGCCATATTGGGGAATTCCTGCATGACACCGATGCGCTGCATGGTCATCGGTTCGCTACCCAGACTGAAACGGTTTGCTCCTTCGATGGGCACGTTATCAAGCCCCAAAGCCAGTTTTGGATCGGGCAATTCGCCAGACGGGATGGCTGCCTGGCGCGCCGCATCAACCTGGAAAGCCTCCGCACGAAGCATGGGCGTTTCGCGTAGTGCCAGCGCCAATGCACGATCGAAGGAAAGGGACTCGGCAAACGCCGGGCCCGCCAAAGTGGCCAGCACCAGCAGTACAGCCATGCGGCAATAAGGGGGCCGACACTGACGGACAGCCCATTCAGGAATACGCATGCTTCAACTCCTTGCACGATGGCGCCACCAGACAAGCCTGCATGGCTCTAGGCGCCGGAAGCCGCGAGCGTCCAATCAGTCGGACGCTACGCAGCACTCGGTACGAAACATCAGAGTTGGGCGGGAGGCCGCCAGGCGGCGGCAGGGTCAAAGGAAATGTTTACATCCGCCAGATGGGGAAAGCGGGCACTTGAAGCCGGATTCCGGGGCAGGACCTCAAGCCACGAAACCGGAAAGAACTGGCCTGCGGACTGGCAGGACTGACCGGATTTGCAGGTTTTCCCGGTTTCTGTGGCCTTTTCCGCATCAACACAGCAATCATGCACCGCATCCACTTCCATGCCGGCCAGGGCCATCCGTTCCATCGGGCAATACAATTCAGGCAGCGCAACGTGCGCGTATCCCTGAAGGGGCACCCCGAGGGAAAGCAGCAGAAAGAAGAATACGCGTAAACGTCGCATGGCCTGACTCTAGCGTGTGCAAGTCTGCCGCGCAAGCAAGGCCCATCAGAGCACCCGATTACCCCGC
>JANJUT010000291.1 GCA_024710445.1 Thiobacillus sp. | reverse complement strand
CTCACTTGGCTTATTGACGACGCCAAGCCCGTCAGCCGCCACCTGGTGGGCCTGACCATCGGCCTGGACGTCACCGGCACCGCGTATATCGGCGCCGCGCTCACCACCGGCGACGAGCTCACCGTCTACCCACCCGCATCGCGTGACATCGAGGTCGGCGGCACGCTGGCCTGGGGCGCGCGCGAACACGTCATCGACACCATGGACATCCGCTGATATGGCAGACCAGAACTCGCAATACATGGCCATGCTCACCGCTGTCGGCGAGGCCAAGCTGGCCAACGCCACCGCCCTGGGCGTCAACCTGAACATCACCCAGCTCGGCGTCGGCGATGCCAACGGTGCCGAACCGATGCCGAGCCGCACCCAGACGGCGCTGATCAACGAGCGCCGCCGGGCACCGCTCAACCAGCTGAGCATCGACCCGAACAACAGCGCGATCATCATCGCCGAGCAGGTCATCCCCGAGGACATTGGCGGCTGGTGGATCCGAGAGATTGGCCTCTATGACGAAGCGGGCGTTTTGGTCGCCGTCGCCAACTGCCCGCCGACCTACAAGCCGGAGCTTGCCCAGGGCAGCGGGCGTACCCAGGTGGTACGGCTGAACCTCGTTACGAGCAGCACCCAGAATATCCAGCTGAAGATCGACCCGAGTGTCGTTCTGGCGACCCGCGCATATGCCGACTCGCTGGTCATCAATCACATCGCCGCAGCAGATCCACACCCGCAGTACATCACTAGGGATGCGGTCAACGCCCTCATAGCAGCGGAGATGACCGGTGGGGACAGCAAGCAGAGCGTGCGCTACGCGACAACAGGCAACGTCACGCTCGGCGGTTTAATCGTCCAGGCGGGCGGAGACTGGCCCGTTACCCTGACGACCGGTAACCGGATTTTGGTGAAAAACCAGACTGCGGCCGCTGCAAACGGCATCTATGTTGCCGCGTCGGGAGCCTGGGTGCGCGCTACCGATGCAGACACATCAGCAGATGTGATGCCGGGCATGATTGTGACCGTGGAAGATGGCTCCACGCTCGCGGACACGATGTGGGAGCTGACTACCAACGGCCCAATCACTTTGGGCGCCACAGGGCTCACTTTCGAGCTGACAGCCGCGCTCAATGCCACCCAGTCCGATGCTGAGACGGGGACGAACAACGTCCGTCGCATGACTGCACTGCGAGTCTTTCAAGCCATTCGATCAGCAGCTGCAAACGCATCGGAGACGCTGCGCGGCGTGCTGCGGATAGGCACGCAGAATGAAGTGGATGCAGGCGCGCTCGACACAGTGGCTGTGTCGCCGAAGAAGCTGGCGAAAGTGCTTGCGGATCTGAAGGCTGCTGTTAACCCGTACTCTCAGTACCTGCTGCGGCGCGACGTTGCTGCAGCTGCAGGGCCGCTTGCGTGGCTCGGCGTTGCCGGCGGCACAGCAAACGCGCTCGTGATGACGCTTGCCGACGATGACGCACAGCTGACGGCATACGCCGCCGGCCAGCGCTTCCAGTTCATGGCGGCAGCCACGAATACCGGGGCAGCAACTGCAAAGATCGAGGGGCTTGCAGTTGCCGCTATTAAGAAAGAAGGCGACACCGGGCTTGTGGATATCGAGGCTGGCGATATCAAGGCTGGCGTGATCTATGAGCTGACGTACAACGGCACCTACTTCCAGATCGGAGGTGGCATCGGAATACCCGCCCTCGCGCAACTGGCCGAGTCAGCGCTGCCGGCGGACAGAATCATCATCTCGCCTGACGCCCCGACTGAAGCTACCGGAACAGTCGGCACGATCTGGCTGCAGTATGAGGCAATGCCATGAGTTTCAACTTCCATGTCGAAACAGCACAGGGCGTCGCGCCAGGCGTAATGCCCTACGTCGAGCTTGCTGATGGCTGGCACGAAGGCGTCGAGCTGCTCGTTAAAACTGCCGACGGCTGGCGTACGGTCTGGCGCCGACAGGTTGTCTTCATCAACGAGCTACAGCGTACTGGGGCAAGCATCTACGAGCTTATGGGCTCGCCCACGAAGGCGCGGGACTACGTGTTCATCAACCGCGCACTCATTAGCGGGGGTGCTAACGGATATGCCCTGCGTACAGGCGTTTTCCCGGCTGGTTCCACGCTAACAATCATCAACGAGAACGAAATCATCGGGAGTGGGGGGAATGGTGGAGGCTACAACACGGTGGCGGCATGGCCGGGTGGGTCTGCCCTTTACGTAGAGTTCCCATGCTCGATTGACACGTCGCTAGGGATAATCGGAGGCGGCGGCGGCGGAGGAGGTAACGGACTAGCATGAGTTCTTTATTACAGCCACAGGTCTTCATGGGCGGTGGAGGCGCAGGGTCTCCAGCAGGCCTAGCTAAGGCAAATGCGGTCGCCGGTACACGATACTCCGGCGGCAGCGGCGCGACTGGTGGAGGAGCAGGGGGCGGTCTCGGTAGATCTGGCTCGCCGTCCAGTTCTGGCGGTAAACCTGGCGGCGCCGCAGGCGCAGCAATACTCACGAACGGCCACGCAGTCACAATCATCGGCGGCAACGACAGTACGCACATCAGAGGAGCAGTAACGTGACCTTCAAAATCCTTTCGGTAGACGCAGAGCACAAGACGATGGTTATCGACTGGGGGTACGTGACGCTTAATCACTTCATACCGCTCGCAGTGCTGGAGAATCCAGGGCTATCGGTCGATGAAGTGGGTGCGCAGATCGAGGCGATGCGCCCCCCCGTGCCCGTCAGCGCGGAGATATCCGCAGCGCTGCAGGTGCTGGTTGATCAGGGAAAACAAGCGCCAACAGTGGAAGCACTGTGCCGGGATATCGACGCTGCCGCCGATGCCGCCCGCGCCGCAGTTGCCGGTGACCCGCTGCGCGCTGTCGAGTATGACCGGGCCGCTGCCGAGGCGCAGGCATTTGCCGATGCCGGTTATCCCGCTAACGCGGTGCCCCGCACTGTCGCTGCCTGGGCCATCAATGGCCGCACCGCACAGGAGGCGGCGGACAGCATACTGGCCGAGGCAGCCGCGTACACCGAAGCGCTGTACGTCATCCGCGAAACACGCCTGAGCGCGAAGGAGCGAGTGCGCAAGGCGATGGATGCCGGCCAGGTTGAGCAGGCGCAGCAGCTGGCCGAGCAGACCATCGCTTCGATCGAGGCGGCAGTGGCCGGCGTTGGTAACGCCGCGGCGTGATTCATTCTTCGAAGAAGAGCCCCGCAAGTCGGGGCTTTTTCTTGTCCGCGCTGTAACCCCCACCGCTACACAGCCCGCCGCGTGCGCCCCTTGCGCGCGCGCGTCACCCTCAAGGCTCACTGATCAGGCATACGCCCCGCAGGAGCCTCCCGCATGTCGACCGAATACCATCACGGCGTCCGCGTCCTCGAAATCAACGAGGGCACGCGCCCCATTCGCACCGTTTCCACCGCCGTGGTGGGCATGGTCTGCACCGCGTCGGATGCTGATGCGGTCAAGTTCCCGCTCAACAAGCCCGTGCTGCTCACCGACGTGCTCACTGCGTCCGGCTCCGCCGGCGAGCTGGGCACTCTGGCCCGCAGCCTGGATGCCATCGCCGACCAGGCGTCGCCCGTCACCGTCGTGGTGCGAGTCGAAGAAGGCGCCACCGAGGCCGAGACCACCAGCAACATCATCGGCGGCGTGAGCGCCACCGGCGAGTACCAGGGCATGAAGGCGCTGCTGGCTGCCGAAGCCCAACTCGGCGTCAAACCGCGCATCCTCGGCGTGCCCGGGCTCGACTCGCTGCCGGTCACCACCGAGCTGGTATCCATCGCCGAGAAGCTGCGCGGCTTCGCCTATGCCAACGCCTACGGCTGCGAGACCGTATCCGAAGCCCTGGCCTACCGCGCCGGTTTCGGTGCGCGCGAGCTGATGCTCATCTGGCCGGACACATTCAATAGTTTTTCGTTTTTTGTA
>JANJUT010000290.1 GCA_024710445.1 Thiobacillus sp. | reverse complement strand
GGCATTAATTTACGGGGGAGCGGTAAGCGGTGAGCAGTTAGCGGAAAAACCTGTTCTCACCTCCAAACGTTCACCGCTCCCCGCTCACTGCTCACCACTCACCACACTATGAAAATCCTTGTTATCGGCTCTGGCGGACGCGAACACGCACTGGCGTGGAAGCTTGCGCAGTCTCCCCGCGTTTCACAGGTGTTGGTTGCGCCCGGCAATGGCGGCACGGCGACCGAGGACGGTCTGGTCAATGTACCGCTGACGTCGATTCCGGCGCTGCTTGAATTTGTGCGCCGTGAAGACGACATCGCCTTTACCGTGGTGGGGCCGGAAGCGCCTCTGGCCACCGGCATCGTCGATACCTTCCGCGGCGCCGGACTGAAGATTTTCGGTCCGACCCAGGCAGCAGCCCAGCTCGAAAGCTCGAAGGATTTCGCCAAGCAGTTCATGGCGCGCCACGGTATCCCGACGGCTGCCTTCGGCACCTTCACCGATGCCGTCTCCGCCCACGCGTACATCGATCATCACGGCGCCCCCATCGTGGTGAAAGCCGACGGCCTCGCGGCCGGCAAGGGTGTGGTCGTCGCAACCACGAAGGAAGAAGCCCACGCTGCCGTCGATGCCATGCTGTCCGGCAACACCATGGGGGAAGCCGGACACCGCGTGGTGATCGAGGAGTGCCTGCTCGGCGAGGAAGCCAGCTTCATCGTCATGGTCGATGGAGAACACGTACTGCCACTGGCTTCAAGCCAGGATCACAAGCGCCTGCAGGATGGCGACCGGGGACCCAATACCGGTGGCATGGGTGCCTATTCACCCGCCCCCGTGGTCACGCCCGAGCTGCATGCGCGCATCATGCGTGAAGTCATCACCCCCACGGTGGAAGGCATGGCTGCTGACGGCATCCGCTTCACCGGGTTTTTATACGCAGGCATCATGGTCGGCACCGACGGCGCTCCAAAAGTGCTTGAATTCAACTGCCGCATGGGCGACCCGGAAACCCAGCCGATCATGATGCGGTTGAAGTCCGATTTCGTCACCATCGTGGAGGCCGCCATCAATGGCACGCTCGACCAGGTGGATGTTGAATGGGACCGCCGCACGGCACTCGCCGTCGTGCTCGCAGCCGCCGGCTACCCCGACACGCCAAAAAAGGGCGCGGTCATCAACATTCCCCCAGCTGCCACTGCCGATGACCTGCATGTGTTCCATGCAGGCACCATGACGGAGAACGGCCAGACCGTGGTGAGCGGGGGCCGGGTGCTGGCGGTCACGGCGCTAGGCGACAGCGTGCGCATGGCTCAAAAACGCGCCTACGACGCGATCGCCAGCATCAATTTCGACGGCATGCAATACCGTCGCGATATCGGCTGGCGCGCCCTTGACCGGAAAAAATGATTCCGGTGCGCAAGGCACCGATCAAACAACGCGTCTCGTCACCTATCTGAAACGGGGCGGCATCATCGCCTATCCGACTGAATCCTGCTACGGCCTGGGGTGCGACCCGCGCAATCCACGTGCATTGCAACAGCTCATCCGGCTCAAAGGCCGTAGCGCGGCCAAAGGCCTGTTGCTGATTGCCGACTGTTTCAAGCGACTCCAGCCTTTTATCCGCCCGCTGAGTGCGCCCAGGCTGGCACAGATGAAGCGCACCTGGCCTGGCCCGGTCACCTGGGTGGTTCCCGCATCCTCCGCCTGCTCACCTCACCTCACCGGTGGACGCCCAACCATTGCCATACGTGTCACCGCCCACCCTGGCGCCGCCCAGCTATGCCGCACGCTGGGCATGGCACTGGTTTCCACCAGCGCCAATAAAAGCGGCAGAATGCCCGCCAAAACCGCAGCGGAATGCCGCAGAATATTCGGTACGCGGGTGCGGGTCATCGACGGGCATATTGGCCAGCGTCGCCGACCCTCCACCCTGATCGATCTTGCTACCGGAGCCATTCTTCGACCCTGATGACTGTCACCGCATTCGACACTTCCGCTATCAAAACCTATCTGCTTGACCTGCAGGCGCGTATTGTCGCCGCGCTTGAGGCTGCAGACGGTTTGCCCTTTCGAACCGATACCTGGGAGCGGCCAGAAGGCGGTGGCGGTATATCGCGCCTGATTGAGGAAGGCAAAGTATTCGAGCGTGGCGGCGTCAATTTCTCGCATGTTCTGGGCAGCCAGCTACCGCCGTCGGCCAGCGCCCATCGGCCGGAGCTTGCCGGACGCCGCTGGGAAGCCATGGGCGTGTCGCTGGTGCTGCACCCGAAGAACCCCTACGCACCGACCGTGCACATGAACGTGCGCTGCTTCGTCGCGATGAAGGAAGGCGAAGCGCCCGTATGGTGGTGTGGCGGTGGCATGGATCTCACGCCGTATTATGGTTTTGAAGACGACGCACGGCATTTTCATGCCACCTGCAAGAATGCCCTTGATCCGTTTGGTACGGACTTGCATCCACGTTTCAAGGAATGGTGCGACCGTTATTTCTTTCTCAAGCACCGCAACGAACCGCGCGGCATCGGCGGTATCTTTTTCGATGATTTTTCAGAGGGCGGGTTCGACCACACCTTCGGCATGATGCAAAGCGTGGGCAATGCCTTTCTCGCTGCCTACCTGCCGATCCTCGATCGCCGCAAAGACATGGCTTACGGTGAGCGTGAACGCGATTTCCAGGCGTATCGACGCGGCCGCTATGTGGAATTCAACCTGGTGTTCGACCGTGGCACCTTGTTCGGCCTGCAATCGGGCGGGCGCACCGAGTCCATCCTGATGTCGATGCCGCCGATCGTGAAATGGCGCTACGACTGGCATCCCGAGCCCGGTACCGCCGAAGCAAAACTGTACAGCGATTATCTGGTCGCACGCGACTGGGTATAACGCCCGTTGCGTACGCCGGCCAGACAAAACCAGCGACGCGAACAGGGTCTATTCGCTGCCCCCGCAAGGCCAGCCTACCGTTTGGGCTCCCCCTTTGGCGTTTACAATGCATGATCTGCCTCACGCCTTTCTGCGCAATTTCTGTCAGGATTGCGGATGCATCCACCCCACCTTGTCATCGTTAAACCATGCATAAAGTCCCACGTCGTCTCCTGATCGGTTTTGGCATGCTGTTGCTGCTTGTCGGGATAACCGGACTCATCGCCTGGGAATTGCTGTCATCGGCAGTGGAGGCAAAATACCTCGCCAAAACAGCGCAGAAAATGACCTGGCAAATGCAGGACGGCCCGTCCAAGCGCATACGTTATCCCGGCGAGGGCCCTTATGACGTGCGCCTGGGCTACAGCAAGCTGCCGGACTACCTGCAACGACTCGACAAGGCTGGCTGGAAGATTGACCAGCAGGCAAAAGTCAGTATCCAGATGGCGCGAGTCAGCGACCTGGGTCTGTTTCTTCCCTATCATGAAAAAGATCACGCCGGACTCCGCTTGCAGGACAGTGATGGCAAGACGCTCTACCAGAGCCTGCATCCGATGCGCGTCTACGATCGCTTCGACGAAATTCCCGATGTCCTGGTCAATGCGCTGCTCTACATTGAAAACCGCGAGTTGCTAACCGAGCAGTTTCCCACACGCAATCCGGCAGTGGAGTGGGACCGCCTCGCCCAGGCGCTGCTTGAAAAAGGCATCAGCCTGATCGATACCAACCGCAACGTGCCGGGCGGCAGTACCCTGCCAACGCAGATTGAAAAATACCGGCACTCGCCCGAAGGCCTGACCAGCAGCATGGGAGAGAAACTGCGCCAGATGGCCACGGCCAGCCTGCGTGCCTACCTGGATGGCACCAACACCCTGCCGATGCGACGCAAAACCGTCATGGCCTACCTCAACACCGTGCCGCTGGCGGCAGCGCCGCGCATTGGTGAGGTCAATGGCGTGGGCGATGGACTATGGGCCTGGTATGGGCTGGATTTTGCCGAGATCAATCGCACCCTGTCCCGCAAACCCACCGCCAAAGACGATGCCTATGCCAGCGCACTCAAGCATGTGTTGTCGCTGATCGTGGCAGAACGGCGTCCCTCGTATTATCTGGCCTCCAACCGCAAGGCCCTGGATGCCTTGACGGATGATCATTTGGATCTATTGGCCAGCGCCAGCGTGGTCTCTGTCGAACTGGCCGAGCGTGCCAAGAAGGTCAAGCTGCGCAGCACCAAAATGCGGATCGACCCGCCTGCCCCGCGCTTTGTCGATCAGAAAGCCACCAACGCCCAGCGTATTCAAGTCGCAGCCCTGTTGGGCGAGCCGCGCCTTTACGATCTCGACCGGCTGGATCTGCAAGTCAAGACCACCATCAACCAACCGACTCAGAAACTCGTCAGCGCCTTTTTGCAGAGCCTGGCCCAGCCGGAAGCCGCAGCGGCAGCAGGGCTGGTCGGTCACCGCTTGCTGAAACCCGAAAACCCGATCGCCAACGTCATCTACAGCCTCACCCTGTACGAAAAAACCGCACTCGGCAATGTACTGCGTATCCAGGCGGACAACCTCAATCAGCCTTTCGACATCAACAGTCAGGCACGGCTGGATCTGGGCTCCACCGCCAAACTGCGCACCCTGGTGACCTATCTCGAAATCATCGCGCGCCTGCACAATGAGTACCGCACACTCGATGCCGCCGTACTCAAGCAGAAGGCCCAGCCGCAGCGCAATGTGCTGTCGCAATGGGTGGCTGCCACGCTGCTGAACCAGCCAGGCATCAAGCTGGATACGCTGCTGGATGCCGCGATGAACCGCACTTACTCCGCCTCGCCGCAAACCTTCTTCACCGGCGGCGGCCTGCATAACTTTGCCAACTTCGACCCCAAGGACAACAGCCGCTCGATGGATGTCTGGGAAGCCACCCGCAACTCGGTCAATCTGGTTTACATCCGCATCATGCGCGACATCGTGCTGCACTACGCCAGCGACACGCCCGGTGCAGCGGCACGCATTCTCGACGATGCCAACAACCCGCTGCGTGAAACCTATCTGGAACGCTTTGTGGAACAGGAGGGTCGCGTCTTCATCAACCGCTTTTACCAGCGCCACAAAAAGCTTGCGCCGGCGCAAATGGCGGAAGATCTGTATGCGCGCGTCCACGGCAATCCGCGCCGCTTCACCTCGGTGTTCCGCTATCTGGAGCCTCGGGCCGACTTCGACACCTATGTCGCCGCCCTGCGCAAATATATTCCTGCCAGCGAGGGCCTGAGCCAGAATACGCTGGAGTCGTTGTACGAGACCCATGAAATCAGCGCCTACAACCTGGCCGACCGCGGCTACGTCTCGCAGATTCACCCGCTGGAGCTATGGGTCGTGAAAGTCCTGCGTGCCGCGCCCAAAACCGATCTCAAGACCTTGAACGAGCAGGGTGGGATCGCCCGCCGTGAAGTCTATACCTGGCTGTTCAAGACCAGCCGCAAGAATGCGCAGGACATCCGTATCCAGAGTCTGCTCGAAGTCGAAGCCTTCGACGGCCTGCTCAGCGACTGGAAACGCCTGGGCTATCCGTTCGACAACATCACGCCGTCCTATGCCACCGCCATTGGCAGTTCGGGCGACCGCCCCGCTGCCCTGGCCGAACTGATGAGCGTTCTGGTCAACGATGGCGTGCGCTCGCCGATGATCAGCCTGACCGACCTGCATTTCGCCGCCCAAACTCCGTATGAAACCCGCCTGTCGCTCAAACCGGCCAAAGGCGAGCGCCTGATGCCGGCCGAGGTGGCACAGACCGTGCGCCGCGCCCTGGCCCAGGTGGTGGAAAGCGGCACCGCCGGACGCCTGGCGGGTGCCCTCAAGGACGCGACTGATCAGCCCATCACGATCGGCGGAAAAACGGGTACCGGTGACCACCGTTTCGAACGCTACGGCAAAGGCGGACAGTTGCTCGAGTCGCGCGTCGTCAACCGGACCGCCACATTTGTGTTCTATCTGGGCGACCGCTATTTCGGCACCCTGACGGCACTGGTCCCGGGTGAACAGGCCGGACAGTTCGGCTTTACCAGTTCGCTGACCGCGCAGATTCTTAAAACCCTGCTGCCCCGGCTACAGCCCTATCTGTATCCGAAACCGCCGGCCCTGCCCGCACCGGTTGCGCCCGCCCCTGCCGCAGAAGCCGAGGCCATTCTGCCGGTCGAGCCGCCCGCGCCTGTGACTCCGCGCGCGCCGGTGAAGGAAAAACCGGACGGCGCCACCAGCCAGGCGGCCCCCCCTGCCAAGGACCCCCCCAGCCGGGGCGGCTTCCCGGAAGATCTCGAGCCCACCGTGGTCATGCCGGTGCCGCTCAGTTCGTACGGTGAGCCGATCCAGGTGCCGGCGCCGGAAGCGGTGCCTGCCCCATGAAGACTCGCTTGGGATTATGCGTAAATCAGATATGCTGAAAAACAGGCTGCCCATTCCCTCGCCATGATAGACAACACCCATCCACTGACTCAGCACACCCCTGGCGATTCCGGAGATGTCAGCATCCCGGCATTGCGTGTGCTGTCCGAAATCACCACCAGTCTGTCCACCGACTCCAATGTCGAGCAGTTGCTGGGGCGCTTTCTTGCGACCATGATCCGCCTGGCGGGCGCCCAGGCCGGTGCGGTACGCGTCATCACGGATGATCGCACCCACCTGCGGCTGATCGGCTCGGTGGGATTGCCGCCTGAACTGGTCGAGCATGAGAACCTGGTCAGCGTGGACTGCGGCGTGTGCGGCAAGGCGGCGCGCGAGGTATCGGTCAGCAGCTGGAACAACGTTGCATACTGCAAGCGTCAGGCCAACGATGCCTATTTCAGCGATACCTGCAATACGGTGGTGGCGGTGCCACTGATGCACAAGAACCAGGTGATGGGCGTATACAACCTGTTCATGGAAGAAGGCAAAGCCGTCCCCGAGGATGTGCGCCTGCTGTTCCGCTCGATCAGCGAGCACCTTGGCATTGCGCTGGAAAATGCCCGCCTCACCCGCGAGAACATGCGCATCTCGCTGATGAACGAACGCCAGATGCTGGCCAACCAGATTCACGATTCGCTGGCACAGACGCTGGCCTACGCCAAGATGCGGCTCACCGTGCTATCCGATGCCATGCATCGCGAGGATTATCCCAAAGCCAACCGCTATCTGGTCGATGTCGAGGAAGCAGTCGACCTCGCCTACGCCGACCTGCGCGACCTCATCACCCAGTATCGCGACCGCATCAACCCGCGCGGGCTGGTGCCGGCCATCCAGGAACTTGCCAAGAGCTTTCGCAAGAAAGCCAATGCCGATGTCGATTTTCTCAATCTGGTGCAGGATGTGTCGCTGTCACCCGACGAGGAAATCCAGGTCTTCCACATCATCCAGGAATCGCTCTACAACATTGCCAAGCATGCCCGGGCGCGCCATGTTGTCATCACCTTTGACCTGGAAGACGGTAAATACCTGGTCAACGTCGCTGACGATGGCGTGGGCGTGCAGAAGAAAAATGACGAATCGTCCACCATGGGCAAAAGCTTCGGCCTCACCATCATGCGCGAGCGCGCAGCCAGGTTGAACGGTAAACTCACAGTCGAAAGCCGACCCGCCGGTGGTACCGTCATCCGCCTCGCCTTCCCTCAACATAAACCCGAACACGCCACATGAGCCTCACCCGCATCATTCTCGTCGACGACCACACCCTGTTCCGCAAAGGGCTGGCTGAGTTGCTTGAGCAAAGCGGCGAAATCGAAGTCACTGCCTTTACCGGCAATCCTGACGACGTTGCCATGTTGCTCAAGGCCCACCGGCCCGATGTACTCATCCTTGATCTCAACATGCCCGGCACCGATGGCATTA
>JANJUT010000278.1 GCA_024710445.1 Thiobacillus sp. | reverse complement strand
GCTGCGCAGAAGCCTGGGCGGCGCGCGCGTTTTCCTGCGCCACGGCCAGCGCCGCTCGTGCAGCGCTGACTTGCGCCTGCGCCTGCGCACGGGTGCGCGGATCGAGTGCATTGGCACGAGCGGGCTCGATCACCGCCAGTACCTGACCGGCCGTGACCCTATCGCCCGCCTTGAGGTCGATGCGGCGAACGTAGCCCGCCACCGGCGCCGATACCTGGTAACGCTCACTGACCCGGGTCTTGCCCTCTTCCTCCACCGTCACCGTAAGCGGCGCGCGTTTCACTTTGGCCACATCCACCGGGAGTGCGAGCGGCATGAAGCCATAAACAAGCCCCCCCGCCACCAGAACCACGATCACCAGCAATCCGATTTTTGCGCGTAGCTGCATGTTGAGTTGCGACCTCTATTCGCGTGTTTTCAAGACTGCCACCAGATCGAGCCGACCGAGACGCAGCCACAGCAAGAGCCCGGACAGCAGCGCGGAGACGATGACGACGCTCGCACCCATGGCATAGTTTTCCGGCGTCAAAACCAGCGGCAGCCGGTACAGCTCGCTCTGGAACGCCACCACCAGGATGCCGACCAGCCCCACGCCAACCAGAAAGCCGATCGGTATGGCCGCCAGCGTCAGCAATGCCAGCTCTCCCAGCAAAATATAGGCGATCTCGCCCCGGGTAAAGCCCAGCACGCGCAGGCTGGCGAGTTCGCGACCGCGCTCCGACAGGGTGATGCGCGCGCTGTTGTACACCACGCCAAAGCCGATGGCCCCGGCGAGCAACGTGGACACCAGCGTGTAGAACAGGATGAATTCGCCTATCGTGGCGTAGAAGCTCTGGATCGCGGCGGCATTGGCCACCATGCCGAGCACGCGCGGACGCTTGTGCAATTTTGCATAGAGCTCCGCTTCCGAACCAGGCTGCACCGCCAGATAGGCGCCGGACACCGTGCTGCCTTCGCGCATCAGGGCATTGAGTGAATCCTGCTGCATGTAGGCCGACACCCCCAGATACTGTCTGGTAATGCCAAGCACCGGCACCTGCCGCACCGGTCGGCTGCCCTCCAGCACCTCCACCGTCAGCATGTCGCCTGGCTTCACGTGAAGAATATTTGTAGCCAGATGATCGGTCAGCACCACGCCGCCCGGCTGCAACGCAACCGGCTGCAGCTTGCTGTCGAGCGAGCGATGCAACTGGCCTTGCGGCTGGATGCCGAAGACAGCAGCCCGATGATGGTAGTGCCCAAAGCGCAGGATCGCCGGCACGTCGCGAAAGCCCTCGACAAAATCGACGCCCGGCAGTGCCGCCAGCTCATGCAGTGCCCGCCCGGAAGTGGGCTCGATGAAAGCGAGCGCCAGGTCCTCGCGCGATGCCTGGCGAAACTGTACGTCGACCATGAAGTCGATCGCGCCCTTCTGGTAATTGCCCACCATCATCAGCCCGCAGGCACAGGCGATGCCGAGCACGGTCAACAGCGACTTCAGCGGGCGCCGCTCGATGTGGCGCAGGATCATGCGCGTCGGCGCGGCAAACCAGCGCTGCAACCCGATGCGCTCGATCAGGGTGGCACGGTAGGCTTCCGGCATCTCCGGGCGCATGCCCTCGGCCGGACGCAGCCGTGCGGCGCGCATGACTGAGACCAGCGTCCCGCTCACGGCCGCCAGCGCACTGACGCCAAAAGCCACCACGATCACCCCGGCGTTGAGGCCGTAATCGAGACAGGGAAAGCGAAATGTTGTTTCCGTATAGACATTCGACAAGCCCTGGCCGAACCATGCGCCCAGCGCCACCCCCGCGGCCACGCCCAGCACGGTCATCAGGAGCACCAGTTTGACGAAATGCGCCCCGATCGCCACATAGCTGTAGCCGAAGGCCTTGAGGATGGCGATCTGCTCACGCTGCAGGGCAATCAGCCGGCTCAGCACCACGTTGAGCAGGAAGGCGGCCACCCCGAGGAAAATCGCCGGGAAGATGGTGGCCATGGTCTGCAGCTGCTTCAGCTCTTCGGTCAGAAAGCGGTTGGAGAACTGGTTCTTGCGGCCATAGGCGCCAGTACCCCCATAGGTCGCGAGGACGACATCCACCCGGTCGATCACGTCCTGTTCGTGGGCATCGCGCGCCAGCGTCAGGCTAACCTGGTTGAATGCACCCTCCATGTCATAGGCGGCTGCGAGCGCATGGCGGCCCATCCACAGCACGCCATAACGCTTGAAATCGGGGAACATCGCGCCGGGGGCGATCTGGTAGACATATTCCGGCGACACCGCGACCCCGACCACGGTCAGCTTCTTGCGCTTGCCGTTGATGATCGCGGCGAGCGTGCCGCCCGGCTGAAAACCATGGGCATCGGCAAAGGTATCGGACAGCACCACTTCGTCCGTGCTCCACGGCTGCACCGTGCGCCCGCGCTTGATGTACAGCCCGTTGAGCCGGGCTTCACCCACATCTGGCAATGACAGCAACAAACCGGTGATGGGATCATCAAAGCCTTCCACTTCCAGCTTCACACCTGCCCGCACCCGTGTTTCCAGGCGTTCCACGCCCGGCAGCGCGGCGAGGCGTTCGGCCAGGGTTTCGGGTGCGCGCTTCAGGCTGGCGAATACCTCGGCAAACCGATATTCGCTGTAGAAACGGTCGCGCGTCGTAACCAGCGAATCGTAGGTGGAGAGCGACATCACCATGGTGGCCACACCGCCCATGATCACCGCGGCGATGGCCAATACCTGACCGCGCATGTGCCAGAGGTCGCGAAACAGTTTGCGGTCGAGGCTTTTCATGTCAAAAGCGGTTACCAGCTCAGCTCGCGCGCAGCCTTTTTGGCGGGATTGGCACGAATTTCAGCTATCTGGCCGTCGGACAGGCGAATCACGCGGTCGGCCATGTCGGCGATGCCCGCATTGTGGGTGATCAGCACGGTCAGCGTGCCAAGCTCACGATTCACTTTTTCCAGCACCTCCAGCACCACGACCCCGGTTGCCGAATCGAGCGCACCGGTTGGCTCGTCACACAGCAACACGGCCGGATTTTTGGCGACGGCGCGCGCGATCGCCACCCGCTGCTGTTCGCCGCCGGACAGCTGGGCCGGGAAATGGTCGAGCCGGTTGCCCAGCCCCACCAGCCCCAACGCGTCTTCGGGGTGCATCGGCGAGGTCGAGATTTCGGTCACCGCGGCGACGTTTTCGCGTGCGGTGAGGCTGGGGATCAGGTTATAGAACTGGAACACGAAACCGACGTGTTCACGGCGAAAAAGCGTGAGTTCGGACTCGGACGCGCCGGTCAGCATATGGTCGAGATAACGCACCTCGCCGCCGGTCGGTGCATCGAGCCCGCCGAGGATATTCAACAGCGTGGATTTGCCGCTGCCCGACGGACCGAGCAGCACCACCAGCTCACCACGATTGAGCGTGAGGTCGATGCCGCGCAGCGCATGCACCTCGACCTCGCCCATGCGGTAGACCTTGGTGAGGCCGTGGGCGACGAAAATGGCGGCATGCGTGTTATCGGTTGTCATGCGACCTATCCTGCCACGCTCCCCCACCCATGGCCAGACGGCTTGACTAGAGCGACGGCGGCATATGCTGCCTGAACCAGTGGGCAGCCTGATGTGCCACCTCCTCCAGCGTGCCAGGTTCCTCGAACAGGTGGGTAGCGCCGGGGATGATCAACAGCTTTTTCTCGCAGCACAGCCGGTCATAGGCCTGTCGGTTGAGGTCGATCACGCCGTCGTCCAGCCCGCCGACCAGCAACAGCGTCGGTGCCATAACCGTCGCCAGTACCTCATTGCCCGCCATGTCCGGGCGACCGCCACGCGACACCACGGCCCTGGCCTCGTCACCGAGCATCGCGGCAGCCTCAAGCGCAGCGGCCGCACCGGTACTGGCGCCAAAAAAACCCAGCGGCAACTCGCGTATCTCTGCCTGGGCCACGACCCAGCGTACCGCATCCAGCAGGCGCTGCGTCAACAGTGCAATGTCGAAACGGCGAGCGTAATCGCGATCCTCTTCCGGCGTCAGCAGATCCATCAACAGCGTGCCAACCCCGGCCTGACGCAGCACACCGGCCACGTAGTTGTTACGCGGCGAGTGGCGCGACGAGCCGCTGCCGTGGGCGAACAGCACCAGCCCGGTTGCATGTCCCGGAATCTCCAGCATGCCCTCGATCGTGGCGCTGCCGGCAGGAATATGGACCAGGCGGGCGGCGCTCATGCGTGAGTCCCCCGATGCATCGCTACCGGAATGCGGCGGTTGCCGAAGGGATGACTGAACACCCCGAAACAGCCTGCAATGCCGGTGCCGCAATGCGGGCAATGACCCTCCGGGCTCAGGCTGTAGTGCTCGATGCGATACCAGTCGCGCACGATCAGCGGCTCGTGGCAGCCTGGACAGGACGTGGTGCCACCGGTCGTGTCGTGCACGTTGCCGGTGTAGACATAATGCAGCCCGGCTTTGAGCGCGATGTCGCGCGCACGGGTCAGCGTGGCGGCAGGCGTGGGCGGCACGTCCTGCATCTTCCAGTCGGGATGAAAAGCGGAAAAATGCAGCGGCACGTCAGGGCCGAGTTCACGCAGTATCCATTGGCTCATCGCCGAGAGTTCGGCATCGGAATCGTTCTGCCCGGGAATCAGCAGCGTGGTGATCTCGAGCCAGACATTCGTTTCGCGCTTCAGGTAGACCAGGGTATCGAGCACCGGCTGCAGATGCGCGCCGGTCAACTTGACGTAGAAATCATCGGTGAACGCCTTGAGGTCGACATTGGCCGCGTCCATTTTTGAATAGAATTCACGACGCGGTTCATCATGAATATAGCCCGCGGTCACCGCCACGGTCTTGAGCCCGCGTGCATGGCAGGCGTCGGCCACGTCCATCGCGTATTCGGCGAAAATCACCGGGTCGTTGTAGGTGAAGGCCACGCTCTTGCAGCCGCTCCGTTCGGCCGCTGCGGCGATTTCATCCGGCATGGCCTGATCCACCATGGTGTCGGTTTCGCGCGACTTGGATATATCCCAGTTCTGGCAGAACTTGCAGGCGAGGTTGCAACCGGCCGTACCGAAGGAAAACACCGACGACCCCGGGTAGAAATGATTCAGCGGTTTTTTCTCGATGGGGTCGACGCAGAAACCGGACGAGCGGCCGTAGGTGGTGAGCACCATCTGTCCGCCTTCCATCTTGCGTACAAAGCACAGGCCGCGCTGGCCTTCATGCAGCTTGCAGTCGCGCGGACACAGGTCACACTGGATGCGGCCGTCAGGCAACGCATGCCACCAGCGTGCGGGGGTGTGCGATTCAGGAATGCTCATGGTCACCTTCCTTCCATTTGCTCACGGTATAGCGCGACAAACGCACCTGATCTGCCCAGAACTCGACCGGCAGGCCAGCCTTGCGCTTGAGGTGCGCCATGAACTCGGCCGGTTCGGGCAGTTGCTCCCACACCTGCGGCAGAAAGGTGCTGCGGTAATGCCCGTACTCGAACACCACGCCGTCGATGTTCGGCCGCAACACGGCCAGCGCGTCCTGTTCGCTCGCCACCCTCAAGGGTTCGCTCGCTGAAAGCAGCGAGACCTCGACCCGGACATCGTCAAATTCCGCAAGGGTCAGCGGCATGAAGCGGGGATCGCGAAAAGCTGCCGCCAGCGCGTTTTCCCGCACATCCACCCCCAGCGGCCGATGCGCCTCGAGCGTGCCGATGCAGCCACGCAACTCACCCTGCCGGGTCAGCGTGACAAAGCTCGCACCCGGCTCGTCAAGCCAGCCCGCCTTGATGGGGAAATCCACCTTGTGCCCCAGCTTCACGGCAATTTCCGCACGTGCCAGTTTCAGCAGGGTCGCGCCTTTATCGCCATTCAACTGCATTCACTTCTCCCCGGCCTGAAAAGCAAAAGCGGCATACCCCACCACCCGTTCGGGATCGCCCGCAGTCTGGCTGGAGTTGCGCACATCCAGCGCTACCGGACGCAAGCCATGGCGTTGCGCCGCCAGCAGCAAACCATTGATCGGCGTGGCACCGCAGGCCTGCTCATGGTTGAGATGCGGATTCAGCGCCAGAATGGCCTCCACCGTCCCGCCGTCCACCTTGCGTGCCAGCGCATCGGGCAGGAAATGCGACAGGTCGGAACTGATCACGATCAGCGTCTCGTCGCCGCCCCACACCAAGTCCAGCACCCCGGCCACTTCATCGGCGTTGGCCTCGCCCACCGCCAGCAAACCGGCGTCCTTGCCAATTGCCGGGTGTCCCGCCGCCTCGAAACCGGCGGCGTAGGTCAGCTGGGGATGGCGGTTGACCATCTCGGCCACCCTTTGGCCCATGCGTCCCGCC
>JANJUT010000274.1 GCA_024710445.1 Thiobacillus sp. | reverse complement strand
AACGCCCGTTCCGTGCAGGGCGTCGGCGATGAACCGGAAGCGGCTGGTGTCGAGCGCGGGCATGAGCAGAGAAAGAGTGGCAACAAAGACAGAATCCGCCGCGAATGTTTCACCGCGTGAAACAGGGCGGGGTGATGCTGGACCCGTCAATACAGGCGAGAGGCCACAGACACCATGAATCTGGAGCAACTGAAGGGCAAAACGCTGGAGGGCGAGACGTTCGACCAGCTCAAGGCCTTTGTGGACGAAATCGCGGCCAAGCGTGATGCAGCCGTCGCCGAGATCGCCACCACCCGAAAGGGATTGCGCGAGGAAAACGCCCGTCTCAAGGCGATCCGCGACACCCTGTTTGAAAAGCTCGGCATCGATGAAGACGCCGATCTCGACACCCTGCCTGAAGTGAAGGGGCAGGCCGAAGCCGCCAAGCAGTTCGAGCAGCGCATCAAGCGACTTGAACGCGAGAAGGCCGAAGCCATGCAGAAGGCCGGAGAGATCGAAGGCAAGTACAAGGGCAGCAGGCTGGACGCGGCACTCGCCAAGGCCATTTCTGCCCACGAGTTCATCGATTCAGAGCTGGTTGCCAGCCACATTGGCAGCCGGGTGCAATGGGAGGACGACCAGATCATGGTCAAGGACGGCGACAAGCTGATGACGCTGGACGACGGCGTGAAGATGCTGGCGCAGACCAAACCGCATTTGTTGAAGGCAGCCGGGGCGCGAGGCTCTGGCCATCCGCCTGGCGCGGGAGGCGCCGGGCATGGCATGAAGACGATGACTCGCGCCGAGTTCGACGCGCTCCCGCCCGCAGCCCGGGTGGAGGCCGCGAAATCCGGCGTTCAACTGACCTGACCTGATAGGAGAAACACGAAATGGCAACCACCCTGACCAACCTGATTCCTGAACTGTATTCCAACCTCGACGTGGTTTCGCGCGAGCTTGTTGGCATGGTTCCCGCAGTCACGCTCGACGCCGTGGCCGCGCGTGCCGCTGTCGGCCAGACCGTGCGCAGCTTCGTCGCGCCGGCATCGTCTGCTTCTGACATCACCCCGGCCGTGACGCCGCCTGACGACGGCAACCAGACTATCGGCAATGTCGATTTGTCGATCACCAAGGCGCGCCGCGTACCGATCCGCTGGACGGGCGAAGAAGAGCGCGCCGCCGGTCCGGGCTCTTCGGCGATCCGCGCGCAGCAGATTCAGCAGGCGATCCGCACGCTGACCAACGAAATCGAAGCCGACCTCGCCGCGCTGCACATCTACGCCAGCCGCGCCGCAGGAGCCGCGGGCACCACGCCGTTCGGCACGGCCAACGATTACACCGCCGCGTCGCTGTCTCGCAAGATTCTGGCTGACAACGGCGCCCCGCTGTCCGATCTTCACCTGGTGCTCGATACCGCGGCAGGTGCCAACCTGCGCGGCAAGCAGGCCGCCGCGGCAGACGCCGGTAGCGACAGCATCCTGCGCCAGGGCGTACTGCTGGACATCAACGGCATGATGGTGCGCGAGTCTGCGCAGATCAAAAACCACACCAAGGGCACCGGCGCGTCGGCAACTACCAACACCGCAGGCTATTCCATCGGCGCGACCGTCATCACCCTGGCGTCTGCCGGAACCGGCACGATTCTCGCCGGCGACGTGATCACCTTCGCCGGCGACACCAACCAGTACGTGGTCGTTTCTGGTGATGCCGACGTGTCCAACGGCGGCACCGTCACCCTGGCCGCACCTGGTTTGCGCAAGGCGATCGCCGCTTCTGCCACCGCCATCACCGTGGTCGCCAATTCGGCGCGCAACCTGTGCTTCCATCGCGGCGCCATCGTGCTGGCGCAGCGCCTGCCCGCTCTGCCTGACGGCGGAGACTCGGCGGTGGACCGCACCAGCATCACCGACCCGCGTTCCGGGCTCTCGTTCGAAGTGGCGATGTACCCGCAGTACCGTCAAATGCAGTACGAGATCAGTTGTGCCTGGGGCGTGAAGATGGTCAAGGCGGAACACGCGGCCCTGCTGCTCGGCTGATCATGATCGATCCTGAAACCATCCGCGTGAAGCCGGCCCACCCCTCGCAAGGGGAGTGGGTGGTGATCAACAAAGCCGACTTCGACCCGGCTGCGCACGAGTTGTATGAGGAAGCGCAGCCGGCCGATAACGTGCCAGCGAAGAGGAAAAAGCGCGATGAAGATCGAACTGCTTAAGCCCCACACCCACGCCGGCCGCGATTACCCGGCCGGGTCCGTGATTGAACTCGACAGGGACGCCGCCGAGTGGCTCATCGCCATCGGCAGCGCCAAGCCTGCCACCAAACTCAAGGAGCATGACAAATGATCTACGCAGGCCAAGGCCCCATCTATATCGGCGATTTCAACGCCACCACGCTCAACATCGACAACGAGGTCGCCGTCGGATGCGGCAACCGCACGCTCAAGCTCGCCATGAGCCGCGAGACCGTCGAGATGAAGGAATCGTGTTCCGGCCAACGTCTCACGCTCGCCGAATACGAAACCTCCAAATCGGCGAACGCCACGCTTGAAATCGAGCAGTTCGACAAGGACATGCTTGCTATGGCGCTCTACGGAGCGGCCACGGCAGTGACAGGATCGACCGTCACCGCAGAGGCCATGCCGACCATGGTC
>JANJUT010000231.1 GCA_024710445.1 Thiobacillus sp. | reverse complement strand
CTCAGCCTTGAATTGGTCCGTATCGAGCGCTGCAGCTGCCTCCAGTTCGGTGATGGCTAGCGAGGTGTCGCCTGTGGTCAGGTAAGTAATGCCGAGCTGGGTCTGTATGGAAGCATTCTTGGGATCGATGATCGCGGCTCTTTGCAGTAATTCCGCGGCTTTTGCATGCTCATTTTGTGCGCGATAGGCGTCGCTGGCCAAGGCTAATGACTGCGCATCCCTGGAATCAGGTGCTATCAGGGGGGCAAGCGTTTCCAGGGCATGCCCGGGCTTGCTGAGCTTGATTTGTGTTGCTGCCAGCATCCTGCGGGCGAAAACCTGGCCTGGAAAACGCGCCAAAAAACGGTTGAGATGCGTTTCTGCCTGCTGGTAAGAGCCCAAGGCATAGTCGGTTGTGCCCGCGAGCAAAACACTGGGCATGTGGTTGGTTGTCATCTTGAAAACATCATGCAAGGCGTCGCGCGCCTCGGGATATTTCTTATGCTGAAAACTGAGCATGGCCTGAAGATACGTGGCAGCCAGGGATTTCGGTGCGAGTTGACGGATGCGCTCGACATCCTTGCTTGCATTATCCAGCTGGCCTTGCGACATGCTCAAGGTGGCCCGGTTGTGCAGCGCCTCCAGGTTGTTGGGTTCGAGTTTGAGTGCGTTGGCATAGGCTTCCATCGCACGTTGGAAATCCTTGTTGATTTGCTCCCAGTCACCGATGAAAACCCATGTTCTGGCTTGTTGTTCCTTGATTTGAAGTGCTGCATTCAGCCATTTTCTGGCTTTCGCCATATCGCGATCTGCGATCGCACACTTCGACAATCCCCAGTAGGTAGGTGGATTGCCTGTGTCGGTGTCAAAAGACTGCTGGAAGGTGCCACAAGCCTCCTCCACTTTTCCCCGTCTGAAAAGAGCGTCGGCGCGCAGCTGCAATATGCGGGACTTGTTGGCGTTGCTGGTTTGCACGCCAGGGTAAATTTCATCGAGAATGCGTTTGTATTCGCCCATGAGCAACAAGGCTTCGCCAAGATGGGGCTTGATGGTTTCACGGTTGACCCCGAGTTTTTCAGCCTTGCTGAGTTCCTTTTCAGCCTCGGCGCCCATGCCGACTTTTAGATAAACCTGCCCGAGTAGTAGCCTGGCCTGGGGGCTGTTCGGGTTTTTCTGAATGGCATTTTTCAGCTCCACGATGCTGCCGTTAAGCTTGCCGCCATCTTCAAAGTCCTTTGCACGCTGGATGTGTTCCTGCTCGGTGAGGTTCGAGGTGCCGTCACACGCAGGTAAAACCGACACAACAGCCAGAAGAAGAACAAAGGCGATAGCTGACGGGCGTTGATTCATGGGGCGTACTCCACTTAAACGGGGCAAGAAACGACATATTGTGTTCGACGCGGATCATCAAAACATGGGCAGGATAGCCCTACGACAATCCGAAAATCAGGCTGGTTCAGCAAAAGGCGGGTGTCATGGATTTGGTGGTCATCCTTGACCAGAGCCCCTGATGTCGACAATTGCCAAAGCTATTCTACGCTGCTGTTCCCTAGCCCTTTTTCTCCTGGAGTTGTTTGAGCAAGGCCCTGGCCTCGTGTTCTTGCGGGAAAGCAATTCCGCTGGACAGGAGTCTTTCAAGCTCTCGCTGGGCACGCGTGCGGTCGCCTGACTGAAAGAAAGCCGAAGCCAGGTGAAACTGGATTTCCGCCATGTCGGGTGCTTTGGTTAAAGCCTGCTGCAGCAATGTGATCCCGCGTGCAATCTGGTTTTGCTGGACCAGAATCCAGCCCAGCGTGTCCAGTGCGGCGGCGCTGTCTGGCTTGAGTTTAAGTGCCTGCTCGGCAAATCCGAGTGCGCGCTTGTCGCGGGCTTCATGTAGCGCCCATGCAAGATTATTGAGAACAAGCAGGTTGTTTGGGTGGCTCGCGTTCAAAATCAAATACTGTTCGGCTGCGGCTTTGTAGCGCTTGTGTTTGATCTGGTTCTCGGCAAGCGTGGCGCGGGTGCCTGCGTCCTGCGGGTGGGCGGCCAGCCAGGTGGCCAGACGCTTTTCACCTTCCTCTGAACGCTGGAGCGCATTGAAAACATGCAACTGGCGGACCAGTACGGCACTGGTGGGCTCGAGTTTGCTGGCACGTTCAAATGCAGCCAGGGCGGCGGGGAAGTCCTTGCGCGTGAACGCGGTGTCGCCCTCGAGAATGAAACCCGCTGGATTGTCAGGTTGTTGCGACTGTATTTGCCTGGCGAGCTTTTGGGCGTCGTCAAAACGTGAGCTTTGTATTTCCACGCCGCCAAGCATCATTTGGGCTTCCAGAAAATCCGGCTGAATGCGAAGTGCGCTCTGCAGACTTTGGCGGGCACCTGTCCAGTCTTTGCTCACGATCTGTGCCGTCGCGAGCTTGGTCAACGAAGCTGCCTGACCAGGCTGGCGCTCAACCAGTTTGCGGTAGGTGCCGAGTGCGTTGGGCGTGTCTCCCAGCGCCAGCTGGGTGGCACCCAGCAAATCGAGGGCAACAGGATTGTCTGGCTGGACGTTGACAGCTTCTCTTGCCGCTGCGAGTGCCTTGTTCTTGTCGCCCTTGGCCAGCAAATAGCGCGCCAGCGCAGCACGTGGCTGCATGGCTTGGGGATGAGTGGTGGCTGCTTTTTCCAGCCAGCTTGCATAGGCTTTTTCATCCTTGTTGCGCAGGCTCAGGTCAGCCATTGCCAGCATGGCGTTGAGATGTTTGGGGTCGGCCTTGAGAATGCCCTCAAAGCGCTGACGTGCCGCAGCAGGCTGATTGGCTTTCAGATCGAGTTGCGCCAGATTGGCTGCAGCCGGGAAGAAGGCAGGATCAAGCTTGAGTGCCTGGCTGAAGCTGTCACGTGCGCGCTGGATGTCCTGTTTACCCAGATAAGCCGCCGCCCGGTAGTTCCAGGTGAGGGGGTTGGCGGGCTGCTTCTTTTCCAGTGCAGCGATGCTGGCCAGGGCTGCATCGTATTGCTTGCTTTCCAACTGCTTGAGAATGATGAAGGTGTCGGCCCGGTTGCTGGCCCCATCCATTCCGGAGGCCGTTTTCAGATCATCCATGGCGCGACTGTCGCCCTGGGCGAGTCGGGAAAAACCGAGCTCGGTACGGATGGCCGCGCTGTCCGGATTCAATTTGGCGGCCTGCTCGAAAAATTCAGCGGCTTTGGAATAATCTTTTCCGGCTAGTGCGATTTCACCTGCGACGAGCAGCACACCTGCATCCTGATTGGTTGCTCTAAGTGCGGGCGCGAGTGTGCGTGCAGCGTCGTCCGACCGACCCAAACGAAGCTGGGTGGCGGCGAGCAGGCGCAAGGCATTCAGGTTGTTTGGCGCCACCTTGGCGACTTTGTTCAAGTAGGTCTCGGCCATTTGCAGATTGCCGAGCATGTATTCGATGGAGCCACCCAGCATCAGTGCGGGGAGAAATTCCGGGGCGGATTTCAAAACGGTTGCCAGTTGATCACGTGCGTGTTCGGTTTTCTTTTCCTGGAAACTGATCAATGCCTGGGTATAGCGGGCTTGAAGGTTGTTTGGCATGACTTTCAATGCGGCATCGACTTCCATTCGAGCATCGTCCAGTTTGTTGCCGGCAATGTTGATATTGGCCAATGCAAGCCGGGCATTGATTTGCCTGGGATTGATCCTGGTGATTTCACGATAGATCAGGGTTGCCTCATCGGGTTTTCCCGTAACGCGAAGCAAATCGCCTTTTAGCGACAGGCTCTCGATATGTCCGGGGTCGATTTTCAAGGCCTGTTCGAGATGCTGCATGGCTTGTGCGGCATCTCGGTCAGCCAAAGCTAATTGGGCCAGCGCCAGATGGACGTCAATATTGTCGGATGCGGATTGCGATGCATGTTGCAGAGCTTTGCGCGCTTCTTCGGTTTGTCCCAGGCCGAGTGCGGCTGCGGCACGCAGGGCTTGCAGCGTGACGGAGTCAGGCGTGTTGTCCGTCGGGGCCGGCAGTTCATCCAGTACGCGTTGGTATTCACGTTGCCCAAGCAGGGCGCGAGCGATCATGGGATTGACGGTGCTTGCAGGTAGCCCCGCTTCGCGGGCACGACGAAATTCTTTTTCGGCGCTGGCCAGATCGAGCTGGGCGAAGTAGAGCTTCCCCAGCTCAAAGCGCGCGTCGGCATTCTTGTCATCTTCAGCCACGGCATTCTTGAGCTGGATCATCGCCGCCTTGTAGTCACCTGCGGCCAGCTTGGCTTTGGCATCCGTTACCAGTGTTGCGCTATCTTCTCCGCCACAAGCAGTTAACAAGCAGGTGCCCAGTAACAGGGCCAGAAGTCGTTGGAGCGGGAGGGCGGAGGAAAGCATATGAACTCCAGTGGGTTTGTGCAAGCAGTTAAAAAAGAAACGGTTTATTTGATCCCGATTTTTGCCATCAGGTCATATAGAGTCGGACGAGTGATGCCAAGCAACTCGGCGGCCTGCGCGATGCTGCCGTCGGTTTGTGCCAGTGCGCGGGTGACAGCCTGGCGTTCAGCATTTTCCCGTGCCTGTCGCAGGTTGATCGGCTGAGGTTCAATGTGGCCGGGCTGGAGGCCAAGATCCGCCGCGGTGATTTGATTGCCTTCAGCCATGATGGTGGCGCGCTTGATCAGGTTTTCCATTTCACGCACGTTGCCGGGCCAGGCATGGGATTCCAGTGCGCCGATGGCATCGGCGGTGAAGCCTCGTATGCTGCGCCCCATTTCGCTGGCATTGCGTTCAAGAAATGCCTGAGCCAGCAATACCGCATCGCCAGGCCGCTCACGCAAGGGCGGGATCATGATCGAGATTTCGGACAGCCGGTAATACAGGTCCTCGCGGAAACTGCCTTCACGGATCATGGTGGCGAGATCCCGGTGGGTTGCGCAGACGACGCGCACATCAACCGGGATTTCGCCGCGCCCGCCCAGGCGCTCGATGACGCGTTCCTGCAAAAAGCGCAGCAGCTTGGCTTGCAGCGGCATCGGCAGGTCGCCGATCTCGTCCAGAAACAGGGTGCCTTCGTTGGCGTATTCGATGCGGCCAATGGTTTGCTTGGCCGCGCCGGTGAATGCGCCTTTTTCATAACCAAACAGTTCAGATTCCAGCAGCGTGTCAGGGATGGCTGCGCAGTTGATGGCAACAAATTTCCTGTCTGCACGTGGCGACAATTCATGGACCCCGCGCGCCAGCACTTCTTTACCGGTACCGGATTCGCCCAGCAGCAAAACGGTGACATTCGCTGGCGCCACTTTTTCTACCGTGCGGCAGATCTTGAGCATGGGCTCGCTGCTGGTGATCAGGCCCTTTAGCGAGGAATCACGCTGTTTGGCGGCCAGCATGCGATTTTCCAGTTCAAGCGTATGCACGTGCAGCGCACGCGCAATCATCAGGGCCAGCACATCCGGATCAAAGGGTTTCTGGAAAAAATCATAGGCACCGAGATGAATGGCCTGTACCGCATTGGCGCGATCGAGGTTGCCGGTGACGACGATGACCTTGGTCGCAGGGGCAAGCGACAATATCTGTTGCAGGGTGGCCAGGCCTTCGGTGGCGCCATCGGGATCGGGCGGCAAGCCCAGATCAAGCAGGACCACCGGTGGCTCATGGCGGCGCAGATGCGTGATGGCACTGTCCTGATCGGCCGCGGTCAGAAGCTCATAATCGCTCAGGCTCCACTTCAGCTGCTTTTGCAGTCCCGGGTCGTCTTCCACCAGCAGTATTTTTTGTTTGGCGTCGCTCATGCGGCGTCCCCTCCAATAGGTGCATTATTGTTTACCGGCAGGCTCAGGCGGAAGAGGGTGCCCCTGCCAACGGTACTTTTCACTTCGATTGTGCCACCCAGGGCACGCAATGTCTCACGGCATTCGTAAGCCCCGATTCCCATGCCTGCGCCTTTGGTTGAATCAAACGGCTGGAATAGCCGGGTGCGAATAAAGTCGTCGTCCATTCCCATGCCGCTGTCGCTGATTTCAATGATGGCCTGCCCGGATTCCTCGAATGCGCGCAGGGTGACGTGGCCTGTTGGGGGCGTTGCTTCCAGTGCATTTTGCAGC
Source organism: Thiobacillus sp. (assembly GCA_024710445.1). Classification (GTDB taxonomy): domain Bacteria; phylum Pseudomonadota; class Gammaproteobacteria; order Burkholderiales; family Thiobacillaceae; genus Thiobacillus. The sequence goes on along the minus strand of JANJUT010000231.1, from coordinate 10,551 downwards.
AAGTGACCGATGGCGCGGGTCAGTCGTTCGCGTTCTGCGCGCACATACAAATGCGGAGGGGGTAATTCCAGCGTGGGTCTTAGTTTGAATGCCCGTTTGCTGGCCACGACTTCGTTCAGGATATCCGACAATGCCAGCGACTGGGTGCGTGTCTCGTCGTTGCTGCGCCGCAATTGTGCCAGCACCTTGTTCATGCGTGTGACCGCATTTTCGACCGTTTCAAGCATATCGGCCTGAAACTCGGGGTTGTGTTTGTGTTTCTCGGCATTGGCGAGCAGCAGGGAAAGCTGGGCGATGAGATTTTTCAGATCGTGGATGACGAAGGTCGTGGTGCGATTGAATGATTCAAACTGACGTGCCACGATAAGCTGGTTGGACGCGCGCATCTGTGCCAGGTGTGCCGCCGCCTGCCGCGCCGCCACCTTGAGCAGGTCGCTGACTTCCCAGTTGAAACTGACGTTGCCCAGGGAATGCTTCAGCACCACAAAGCCCAGTAGTTCATCATGCAACATGAGCGGGACCACCAGCCAGGCGTCGTTGGCTTGTTGTATCCACGCAGGTGCTTCAAGGTTGCCATACAGGTCGTTGCGGGTTTTCATTTCATCCAGGTCCACCACCCATTCCTTGTGGGATAGCCATTGGATGAATGCTGAATCGGCCGGTTCGGCGCCCTGGATGTCGGCCCAGTTCCAGTGGCTGGCACGCTGGTAGCTTGTGTTGCCTTCGCGCATCCAGAGCGCGCCGCCCGGGCTTTCAAGCAAGCCAGCCAGCGCCTCGACGGCACGTTCGCATAATTGCTCGCCGGGCTGCCCCTCGGTAAGGGTGCGGGTGAAGCTCAGCCATTCTTCACGGTAGTCGTAACGGTAGCTGAAGAAATGCTTGGAGAGGAATACCCGCAGGCGTGCCCGCAGGGTGCCGGAAAACATCACCAATATCAGCACCATTGCGGCCGCGAAGATGAAGACGCTTTGCACCACGTCCCCCCACTCGCCACCAAACAGGCGCAGGTAATAGCCTGCGCTGGCCATCAATATCAGATAGATGCCGGCACCCAGAAGGCTGGTGGTGTGGAAGGCCATGCTGCGTGACAGGCCCACTGGGGCCGACCATTCAGGATTACGGGCTGCGGATACGGCAATCAACGGCATCACCATTGCTGCGACATAGCCTCGTGCGGCCCAGACCTGGGCATCCATTGCCGTAAACAATGTGGCGTTGGCGTAGAGATAAAAGTCATACACGAACAGCCCGCCGAGCCCGAGGCAAAGAAACTTGATGGCCCAGCGGTCTACGGGACGGGTGCTGCGGTAAACCTGCTCGACCAGTACCAGACCGAGTACGGTCATCATAACCAGTCCGAGATTGCCAACCCAGCGGGCCAGCACCGGTTGGGTCGGTGCAATGAGTGGGTAGATGCTGGCAAGCAGCAGTCCGGTGACGAGCATTCCGCTGAGCGCGGTGATGAGGCGCAGGGGAGAGGGCAGTGCGGCACCAGTCGGCATGCGTAGCCGCAGGATATAGAGCAGGAGGGCTAGCCACGCACCATTACGTGCGACTTCGGCCGCCAGTTCCAGGCGGGGCGGCAATAATTGCCATGCAGCGAGTGCGGACAGGGTTGCCCAGACAGTTGTCAGCCCGGTGGCCACGACCAGCAGTCGTCCTTGCGGACGTCGTCGCCAGCTGGCAACGATCAGGCCCGACAAGCCCAGATAGGCCAGTGCGGCCAGGCCATATCCGACAGCAGCCAGAAGGAGCAGGGTGTCGGGCATGCTGGGCGTCAAATGTGCGCGGTCAGCGCACGCCCTTTCCCCACAATATGACCTGAGCCGTTTGGAACAGGATCATGAGATCGAGAAACAAACTGTGGTTTTTGACATAGTAAAGATCGTACTGCAGTTTCTGCATGGCATCTTCGTCGGTAGCGCCATATGGATAGCGCACTTGCGCCCAGCCGGTGATACCGGGTTTAACGGTATGGCGCACGCCGTAGTACGGGATCTTCTGGGTCAAGTCCTGCACAAAATAAGGGCGTTCGGGGCGGGGACCGACAAAGCTCATGTCGCCGAAGAAGACGTTGAAAATCTGGGGTAGTTCGTCGATTCGGGTGCGGCGGATGAAGCGCCCGGTGAGCGTGATCCTGCTGTCGTTTTGTCGTGCCCAGCGGGGTTTGCCATCTTTTTCGGCATCCACGCACATGCTGCGAAATTTGAGGATGGTGAAGCTGCGGCATCCCTGGCCGACGCGCTCCTGGCGGTACAACACCGGCCCCCGGCTTTCCAGCTTGATGAGTAGCGCCGTCAGCGCCATGATCGGCAGCGTGACCACCAGCATGGCGGCGCTGACCAGCAGGTCAAACAGGCGTTTGATGGTGTCGCGCATGATGCCCTGGTGAAAGCCTTCGGCCAGGATCATCCAGCTGGCGTTCATGGAGTCGAGTTGCAAATGGCCGTTTTCGCGTTCGAAAAAACTGGAAAGCTCCAGAATGCGAACGCCGTGCAGCTTGCATTTGAGCAGGTCCTGGACCGGCATGCCGCCGCTTCTGCGGTCGCGAACGGCCAGTATGATTTCGCTGACCTGCAGGCGTCTGATGAGCTCGGGCAGGGGCTCCCGGGTGTCGAGAATCCGGGCATGATCGACGAAATGATGGCTTCCCCCCATGGGTAAGTAGCCAACTACCTGCGTATTGCTGGTATGGCTGCGCTTGGACAGCAGCGCTTCAATGTGGGCGGCGCGGCTACCGGTACCGACTACCAGCGCACGGGTTTTGAAGGCCCCGACTCGCGTCCAGCGGACAAACAAGGTGCGGCTGAACAATATCCCAAGCAATGCAAGGCCAAACGACAGCAGGAAGGCCCCCCGGCCGACCAGCAAGGCCGGGAAGAAATAAAACAGCACGCTCATCGCAACCAGACCAAGCCCGAAGCTCAGTCCGAGGCGCTGCAGCAATGCCCGCAAACCGCCTTGCCATTCCATGTCGTACAGGCCGCTGGCGGTCATCAGCCCCATCATGACAGCAGCGAAAGTCAGCGCTTTGGGCAGTATGGGTTGGAGGCTGCCGGGGATGGCGCCACCTTCGAGAAAGCGTGCGTTGACGCCGGCATAGATGGCGCCACCGAGGATCAACGCCTCGGTAAACAGCAACAGCAGCAGATTTAACGGAATGTAATGTCGAAAAAATCGGATCATGGACGTACGCTCAATTGAACCATGAGGTGTGATTCAGCATCTTCCATGCCAGCATGGACTGCAATGTGATGGCTCAAACCAGTGCCCGGACCTGAGGTAAACGCAGGCGCCGCGGGCTGCCGTCGGCCTGTAGCCGTTTCATGTTGCGCAGCTCGGTGGCAGGGTAGACGACGAGATCGACTGGTGCACGCGGGTCCTCAATGATAAAACGCGGATAGGTCCGGCCTGCCGCATCGGGAACACGGTGTTCGCCTGCCTGGTAGGGGGAAGTGAGACGCATCAGCAGAAATTCGACATCCTTCTGCTCATCCGTGAAAAGCTGAAGATTGATATCGGCATGGGGTCCTGCTGTGCCATTGAGGACCGCGCCCGTCAAATGCGGATCGAAGTCTGCCAGTCGCTCCATATATTCAATCGCTGTTTGCCGCAGCAATGCCAGCTGTGCGCGGGTTTCGTCTGCCTGGTAAAGCGCCTGATAGCTGCGCAACGCTTCTTCGACCTGCTGGTTGTCCGGCAGACTGCCGCTATCGGGCGCACCTAATTGGCGCGCAGCCTTGCGCTTGGCACTCCCGTAATCGAGACTGCCATCTTCCGCCAGGAGGCGTGCCGCCGCATGGGCAATGCGGCGCCGCATGTCCTGATTTTTCATGAAGGCTTGCCCGTTACGACAGGTGCGCGGCTGGGCGGGGCGCTGGCCCCGGGTTTGGCTGGCGTAGCGGGCTTGACGGGCATGATGGGCGCGCCTTTTTCCGGGGTTGTGGGCACCTGTTTTGTCGGTGCGGCGGGCACTGGCTTGATTGGCGTATCGGGAACCGGCTTGGCCTGCGTGACCGGAGCAGGCTTGGCCGGGGGAACGGCGTCGACCGTGTCGTCTGGCGTCGCAAAGGCATCCGGCTCGGTATCCCATGCACTGGTGGGGGCATCGGGGGGTGGAAATTCCTGGTAAAAATGTTCCGACATGACAGATGCACCATCGCTGGCCGTATCGCCCCAGACTGAGTCAACCAGACGGGTCCCCGTGGCCGGGTCGATATTTTCCGTGATGATGCCCGCAGGCATGCCCCAGCCTTTTTGCGGCAGGCCTTTGAGTGCCGAGCCCATGAAGTTGATCCAGATCGGCAGCGCGGACTGCGAACCGGTTTCGCCGCGTCCCAGCGATCGAGGCTGATCGTAGCCCATCCAGGTGATCGCCACCAGATCGGGGTTATAGCCGGCAAACCAGGTGTCGCGCGCATCATTGGTGGTGCCGGTCTTGCCGGCGATATCGCTACGTCCGAGTTGGCCTGCGCGGGCGGCGGTGCCGTATCGCACCACGTCCTGCATCATCGTGGTCATGAGCCAGGCATTGCGGGAGTCGATCACGCGTGGTGCATTGCCGCCCACTTTTTGCGGGCTGGATTGCATCAGCAGGCGTCCATCCTTGTCATACACCCGGTCAATCAGATAGGGCTTGAGGCTGAAGCCGCCGTTGGCAAACACGCCATAGGCCGCTGCCAGTTGCAGGGGTGTGACGCTGCCTGCCCCCAGAGCCATGGTGAGATAGGGTGGATGGCGCGCCGGATCAAAGCCGAAGCGGTGGATATAGTCGCGCGCGTAATAGGGGCCGATTCCTTGCAGAATGCGCACCGATACAAGATTAAGCGATTTGGTGAGTGCCGTACGCATGCGGACCGGTCCACTGGTGCTGCCATCGTAGTTCTTCGGATCCCAGGCAGTGCCACCGGCTTCTTCTGCGGTCAGTGACAGGGGGGCATCGTCAATCATGGTGGCCGGGGTATAGCCTTTTTCCAGTGCCGCCGAATAAATAAAAGGTTTGAAGCTCGAGCCGGGCTGCCGCCACGCCTGGGTGACGCGGTTGAACTTGTTGCGGTTGAAATCGAAGCCGCCAACCAGCGCGGTGATGGCGCCGTCCTGCGGATTGATGGCGACCAGCGCCGCTTCGACCTCGGGCAGTTGTGCCAGCCGCCATTGCGGTTGGCTGCCGATGGCCTGCACGCGGACGACAGCGCCAGGCAATAGCTGGCGGCCTTTTTTGCCGGCAGCCCAGTTCGCCACCCATTTGAGTGAATTCCCGGTGATTTCAACTACGGTGTTGTCGTGCAACTGTGCACGGATCAGCTTGCTGTCCGAATTCAGGACGACAGCCGGTTGCATGTCGCTGATTGGCGCGATGTCTCCCAATATGTCTGCAATTGCTGTGTCCCGTTCGGTTTTGCTGGCGGGCAGACTGATCTGCTTTTCCGGTCCGCGGTAGCCGTGGCGTAAATCATAGTCTGCAATGCCCTGCCATACGGAGGTGTTGGCTGCTTCCTGCTGGCCACGCTTGAGCGTGGTGACAGCCTTGATGCCTGAACTGTAGATCGACTCGCCGTATTTCTCGAACAAGGTTTGCCGCACCATTTCGGCCGCATAGTCGGCTGACACATCAGCTTGCTGGCGGGCCTGGCGGATGACCAGTTTTTGCTTGATGGCTGCCTGCCATGTCGGCTGGTCAATGAACTTGAGTGTGCGCATCCGCTTCAGCACATATTCCTGGCGGGATTTGGCACGTGGAAAATTGACTACCGGGTTATAGCGCGAGGGCGCTTTGGGCAAACCCGCCAGCATGGCGAATTCAGCCAGCGACAGCTGCTTCATCGGTTTGCCGAAGTAAGTACGTGCTGCGGCCTCAAAGCCGTATGCGCGCTGGCCCAGATATATCTGGTTGATGTACAGTTCGAGAATCTTGTCCTTGGACAGGTTGTGTTCGATCTTCATCGCCAGCATGGCTTCGGACAGCTTGCGTGTCAGCGTTTTTTCATTCGACAGGAAAAAGTTGCGCGCCACCTGCATGGTGATGGTGGATGCTCCTTCCTTGGCACCGCCGGACAATACGTTCGAGCCCGCCGCCCGTAATATGCCCAGCGTATCCACTCCGCCGTGCGAGTAAAAGCGTTCATCCTCGGCCGCGATAATGGCCTGCTTCATGTAGTCAGGCACTTTGGTGATGGTGATGAAGGCACGGCGTTCCTCGCCAAACTCACCAATCAGGGCGCCATCTGCGGTGTAAACGCGCAAAGGGAGCTTGGGTTTGTAGTCGGTCAGCGCCTCCAGCGGCGGCAGGTTAGGGTAGATCAGTGCCGCAGCCAGGCCAGCCAGTGCCGTGCCGACCACACCCAAACTGACAGCCAGCGCCAGTACGTAATGCCACCATTTCGAAAACATCCAGTTCCTTCGAATCAAAGCCTAAAGTTTCCGCCGATTATAGGCGTTAGTGGTGTTGGAAATTGGACACATGTGTTCAACTCTTGCGGTGTGGCAAGGAAAAAACTGTTAAAAACCGTGTGTTGTTGCTAGCATCTACAAACGATAACAAGAAAAAGCGCCAACCCATAGAAGCGTAAAGGAAAACTCTTGCACCTGAATATTAATCTGGACTGGCTGTCTACCAAGGGTCTACCCATCATCGGGCTGGATATCAGCACGACCGCGGTTAAGCTGGTGGAGTTGTCCGATGCCGGCAAAGGCATGCTGCGGGTAGAACGCTATGTGATCGAGCCCTTGCCCAAGGATGCCGTGACAGACGGCAATATCGCCAATCTCGATCAAGTGGCGGATGCGCTGCGTACTGCATGGAAGGAACTTGGTACCCGGGTCAAGCATGTTTCCCTGGCGTTGCCTTCGTCGGCTGTGATCACCAAAAAGATTCTGGCGCCTGCCAGCCTGTCTGGACTCGATCTGGAAAACCAGGTTGAAACCGAGGCCAACCAGGTGATTCCTTTCTCGCTGGATGAAGTGAATCTGGACTTTCAGGTGCTGGGGCCGTCGCCTGCCAGCCCGGACGATGTACAAATTCTGCTGGCAGCCGCCCGCAAGGAAAAAGTTGAAGACCGTGTGGCCGTGGTTGAAGCGGCGGGACTCAAGGCGCTCATCATGGACGTCGAGTCTTTCGCGACGCAAACAGCGTATGAACAGATTGCACACCTCTTACCCAATAGCGGTGCAGGCCAGACTGTGGCGATCATCGATGTCGGTGCACAGAACATGCACATCAACATTCTCCATGATAACGAGTCGGTTTACCTGCGTGAACACGGTTTTGGCGGGAACCAGCTCAACAATGAAATTTCCCGGCGTTATGGCATGACCAGCGAAGAAGCCGAGAATGCGAAACGCAAAGGTACGCTTCCCGAAAGCTATGACATTGAAGTGTTGCAGCCTTACAGCGAAACATTGGCAATGGAAATCGGCCGTGCCTTGCAGTTGTTCACGACTTCAACCCAGTACCGCAAAGTGGACCAGATTCTGCTGGCGGGTGGTGGTGCCATGATTCCGGGGATCGATGAGGTCGTCGCCCAGCGTGCGGGCACACCGACCATGGTCGTTAATCCATTTGCCAACATGGCAGTGGGCTCCAAGATCCGGCCGCAGGCTTTGACCGCTGATGCGCCTTCTCTCTTCGTTGCTTGTGGCCTTGCCATGCGGAGGTTTGACCCCCAATGATCCGCATTAACCTTCTCCCCCATCGCGAACTTGCACGCGCCGCGCGGCGACGCCAGTTCAATCTGTTGCTTGGCATTGCTGTTGCTGCAGGCGTCGTAGCCGTTGTTTTGGGACACAGCCTGATCGCCGCGCAGCAGTCATCGCAAGATGCACGCAATGCCTACCTCGACCAGGAAATAGCCAAGCTCGACGTCCAGATCGGCGAAATCAAGAAAATCCGCGAACAGACGCAGGCATTGCTGGCGCGCAAGCAGGTCGTCGAAACGCTGCAATCCAACCGTACCGAGGTTGTCCATCTGTTTGATCAAATGATCCGATTGTTGCCTGAAGGGCTGTATCTCAAGTCCTTCAAGCAGGTGGGTGATGTGGTTACGCTCAATGGCTATACGCAATCGAGCGCGCGCGTTTCTACCCTGATGCGGAACCTGGAGGGCTCCCCCTGGTTTGAATCGACCAGCCTGATCGAAATCAAGGCGGCTACGGTAAACAATCTGAGGGCCAACGAGTTTGTATTAACGGTCAAGCAAACGCGTCAACAGGCAGATGATGCACAAGACAAGGGGGGCAAAGCATGACCCTGGATGATCTCAACAAACTCGATCTGAAAACACTGGCCGATTGGCCGTTGCCGACCAAGTTGGTAGCACTTGTTTTGCTTAGCGTGGTAATTGTGCTGGCTGGCTGGTGGTTTGACTGGCGTGGCGGTATGGAGCAACTTGAGGTAAGCAAGCAGAAGGAAACCGAGTTGCGTGGCGTGTTTACCACCAAAAAGAACCAGGCAATCAACCTGGAGGCCTACAAAAAACAACTGGCAGATATTGAGCAGGCGTTTGGTGCGTTGTTGAAGCAGTTGCCCAACAAGCAGGAGATGGATGCCTTGATTACTGACGTCAACCAGGCAGGTCTGGGACGCGGTCTTCAGTTCGAACTGTTCCGGCCTGAGGCAGAAACCGTGTCCGAGTTTTATGCTGAAACACCGATTCGCGTCAAAGTCACCGGTGGCTATCATGACATCGCAGCATTTGTGAGCGATGTCTCCAAACTGTCGCGCATCGTGACCTTGCAGGACATCAGCATGGAGCCCGCCAAGGATGGCGTGATGAACATGGATGCGGTCGTTCGAACCTATCGTTACCTGGACGATGACGAAGTCGTCGCACAGAAGCAGCAAGCCAAGGAGCAAGCGAAATGAGGCGCCTGGCTAGTATTGCGATCGTACTGGGCCTGACCGGTTGCGGGATCGGCGGGATGGATGACCTGCAAACCTTTGTCGCTGAAACGGGTAAGGACATGCAGGGCAAAATCGAGCCGTTGCCTGAGGTCAAGGTGTACGAGCCATTTACCTACAATGCGTTCGATTTGCCTGACCCGTTCAAGCCACGGAAGCTTTCCACTGGCGGTGGTGGTGGGATGCAACCCGATTTGAATCGTCCAAAGGAACCACTGGAATCGTTTTCTCTGGAAACACTGAAAATGGTAGGCGCACTGTCCAAACAAGGGTTGATCCATGCAGTGATCAAAACGCCGGATAACGCGATATATCACGTTAAAAAAGGCAATTACATAGGCCAGAATTTTGGTCTGGTCACGCAGATCAGTGATAGCGAAGTGACGTTGCGTGAAATTGTCCAGGATAGCGCCGGGGATTGGTCCGAGCGTATCAGCACCCTGATCTTGCAAGAATAATTTGTAGCACTGAATTTCAAAGAGGCTGACATGAACGCATTGCCGAAAATTGCCCAAAAACTCACCCGTCATCTGTTCGGGATTGTTCTGCTCACTGGTTTGTCGCTACCGCTGACGGTGCGTGCCGCCGATGCGCCTCCCACCGGTAATGCGGTACAAAGCGTGGACACGACAACCTTGCCTGGTGGCAAGGTTGTCGTGCGCGTCACACTCAAGAATGCCTTAAGCGCGACGCCTGCTGGTTTTACAGTGGGCAATCCGCCGCGTATCGCGCTTGATTTGCCTGATACAGGCAATGCAATGGGGCGCAATACGGTTGAAGCCAATCTGGGTCCGCTGTCGAGCGTGAATGTGGTGCAGGCAGGCACACGCACACGTCTGGTGTTGAATCTGAATAAATCAGTTGAGTACGATGCCAGTATCGACGGCAAAACATTATTGGTTGCTCTGGGTGATGTGGGCGTGGGGTCGGCCCCGGTCAATGCCAGCCCGCGTTTTGCCGAGGCAGCACCAGGCGTTGCGCGTCACAGTATCCGCGACGTGGATTTCCGGCGTGGCGGAGTGGGTGAGGCACGTATCGTGACCACCTTGTCCGATGCACAGGCCGGTATCAACATTCGCCAGCAATCCAATGGCGTGGTCGTCGATTTCATTGGCACCGAGTTGCCGAAAGCACTGCAGCGTCGCCTGGATGTGGCTGACTTTGGTACGCCGGTTCAAGTGGTTGAAACCTATACGCTGGGCGACAACACACGTATGGTGATTCAGCCTAAAGGGGGCTGGGAGTATTCTGCCTACCAGACGGACAATAGCTTTATTGTTGAAGTCAAACAGAGCGATGATGCACAAAAGAAAACCGCTGACGGAAAAGTGAAATATGTCGGCGAGAAACTCTCGCTCAATTTCCAGAACGTTGAAGTACGCTCGGTGCTGCAGGTTATCGCAGACTTTACGGGGCTGAACATCATCGCCAGCGATACCGTCGCCGGCAACCTGACCCTGCGTCTGAAGGACGTGCCCTGGGATCAGGCGCTTGACCTCATCATGCAGACCAAGGGGCTGGACAAGCGCCAGAACGGCAACGTGATCTGGATTGCGCCCAAGGATGAATTGCTGACCAAGGAAAAACTGGAGTTTGAGGCACGATCGGCTGTGGCTGATCTGGAGCCTCTAACCACCGAGTACATTCAACTGAAC
>JANJUT010000218.1 GCA_024710445.1 Thiobacillus sp. | reverse complement strand
GCGATCAGTCCCGCCAGCGCCGACTACCTGCTGCGTGGCCTCGACAAGGCCATCGAGGACAAGGTCCATCTGGTCGTGATCGAGATGGATACCCCGGGCGGCCTGGATCCCTCGATGCGCGACATCATCAAGGCCATCCTCGCCTCGCCGGTTCCAGTCGCCACCTACGTCTCGCCCAAGGGCGCCCGTGCCGCCAGCGCCGGCACCTACATCCTCTATGCCAGCCATATCGCGGCCATGGCGCCGGCGACCAACCTGGGCGCGGCAACACCGGTCGAACTGGCGCCGATGGGGGGCGGCAACCCCGCCCCCGCAGGCACGCCCGGCCCGGACAAGCCTTCAGACAAATCCGATGCCGACAAATCCGGTGCGGGCAAACCGGCTGACAGCCCGCCAAGCCCGGCCCCTGCGGGCGATGCCAAGACGCGCAAGGTCGTCCACGATGCGGCCGCCTACATTCGCGGCCTCGCCGAACTGCGCGGACGCAACATCGAATGGGCCGAGCGCGCGGTGCGCGAGGCCGTCAGCCTGCAGGCGTCCGAGGCGCTCGAGCTGAAGGTGATCGACCTGGTGGCGTCCGATCTCGACGACCTCCTCAAGCAGGTTAACGGCCGCACCATCCAAATGAACGGTCAGACCGTCATCCTCGACACCACCAACGCCGTCATCGAACGCGTCATGCCCGACTGGCGCAGCCGCCTGCTCTCGGTCATCGGCGATCCCGGCATCGCCTACATCCTGATGCTGCTTGGCATCTATGGCCTGATCTACGAGTTTTCCAACCCCGGCATGCTGTTTCCCGGCGTGGTCGGCGGCATCTGCCTGCTGCTGGCATTGTTTGCGCTGCAGGTCATGCCGATCAGCTATGCAGGCCTCGCGCTGATGATCCTGGGCATCATCCTGATGATCGCGGAAGCCTTCGTGCCCAGCTTTGGCGCACTGGGGCTGGGCGGGCTGATCGCCTTCGTCATCGGCTCGGTCATGCTGATCGACACCGATGTGCCTGGCTATGGCGTGCCGTGGATACTGATTGTTCCGGTGGCGCTGACCAGCGGGCTGTTCAGCTTCTTCGTCGTCGGCATGGCGATCAAGGCGCGCGCGCGGCCGGTGGTGACCGGCGCCGAGGAAATGATTGGCGCCCGTGGCGAAATCCTCGAAGACATGGAACATGAAGGCTGGGCCCGCGTCCACAGCGAGCAGTGGCGGGTGCGCAGCAGCGTGCCGCTGAAACGCGGAAGCCGGGTGCGGGTGCGCGCACGGGACAACCTGATCCTCGAAGTAGAACCTCAAAAGGAGAATTGACCATGTTCGAATTCGGCGGCTTGACCATCGTATTTTTTATCGTCGCGCTGGCAGTCGCCAGTCTGCGGATCCTGCGCGAATACGAGCGCGGCGTGATCTTCATGCTCGGCCGCTTCTGGAAAGTGAAGGGTCCGGGGCTGATCCTCGTCATTCCGGGCATCCAGCAGATGGTGCGGGTCGACCTGCGCACCGTGGTGCTCGACGTGCCGAGCCAGGACGTGATCTCGCGCGACAACGTCTCGGTCAAGGTCAACGCCGTGCTGTATTTCCGCGTCATCGATCCGGCCAAGGCGATCCTGCAGGTAGAGGAGTTTCTGGTCGCCACCAGCCAGCTGGCTCAAACCACATTACGTGCGGTGCTCGGCAAGCACGAACTCGACGACATGCTGGCCGAACGCGAACGTCTGAACCAGGATATCCAGCAATTGCTCGACGCACAGACCGACGCCTGGGGTATCAAGGTTTCCAACGTCGAGATCAAGCACGTCGACATCGACGAAACCATGGTGCGTGCCATCGCCAAGCAGGCCGAGGCCGAGCGCGAGCGGCGCGCCAAGGTGATCCATGCCGAAGGCGAACTGCAGGCTTCGGAGAAACTGCTGGCCGCCGCCGAGATTCTCGCTGCCAGGCCACAGGCCATGCAGTTGCGCTATCTGCAGACGCTCTCCAACATCGCCGGCGACAGAACCAATACCATCGTTTTCCCGCTGCCGGGCGAACTCATGAATCTGATGCTGCGCAGCGAGAAAAAAGCCGAATAAGCCTGACATGAACCCATGTCGCCCACATGGCCTTGGGAACCCTTGACCAACAAAACACTCTATACTTGCCCTGTTGTTTTAATTCACGTGAGGAAACCACATGAACCCGCAAGTCACCACGATTAACCGCAGCCAGTCTGCCGTCGCCTCGACCAACAAGGTCGTCAAGAACACCTACATGCTGCTGTCGATGACGCTGGCATTTTCCGCGCTGACCGCCGGCCTGTCGATGTCAATGAACCTGCCGCATCCCGGCATGATCATCACCCTGGTCGGTTACTTCGGCCTGCTGTTCCTGACCACCAAGTTCCGCGATAGCGGCCTCGGCATCGCCTTCGTATTCGCGCTGACCGGCTTCATGGGCTACACGCTCGGCCCGATTCTCAACGCTTATCTGTCACTGCCCAACGGCAGCCAGGTGGTGATGATGGCAATGGGCGGCACTGCCGCGATCTTCCTCGGTCTGTCGGCCTACGTGATGACTACCCGCAAGGACTTCAGCTTCATGGGTGGCTTCCTGATGGTTGGCATCCTGGTCGCCTTCCTCGCCGGCCTCGGCGCCATCTTCTTCGAGATGCCCGGCCTGTCGCTGGCGGTCTCCGCCATGTTCGTGCTGCTGATGTCCGGCCTCATCCTGTACGAGACCAGCAACATCATCCACGGCGGCGAGACCAACTACATCATGGCGACCGTCACCCTGTTCGTGTCGATCTTCAACCTGTTCACCAGCCTGCTGCACCTGCTGGGCTTTGCCAGCAACGACTGATCGCTGATGGCTGCATCAAACAAAACGGCGTCCCCTGTGGCGCCGTTTTTGCGCGCCACATCAGATAATCCGGCGGCGCCGTTTTTGCGCGCCGTTTTGGACAATGCGGCGGCGCCGTTTTTTATCGACACCCACTGCCACCTCGACGCGGCCGAGTTCAATGCCGACCGCGATGCCGAGTACGCGCGCGCTGTCGAAGCCGGTGTTGCCATCCAGATCATTCCCTCCGTCAGCCGCGACAACTTCGCTGCGGTATCTGCCACCTGTGCACGGTACCCCGGCAGCCTGCCGGCATGGGGCCTGCACCCGATGCTGCTCGACGTGCATCGCCCCGAGCACCTGGCCGATCTGCGTGCGCAGATCGAAGCGCAACGCCCCATCGCCATCGGCGAAATCGGGCTCGACCTGTTCGTGCCCACACTCGACTTCGCCACGCAGGAAACCTTTTACGTCGAACAACTCAAGCTTGCCCAGGAATACAGCCTGCCCGTGCTGCTGCACTGCCGCTACGCCAACGACCAGATCCTGAAGCACCTGCGCAGGATCAAGGTGCGGGGCGGCATCGCCCATGCCTTCAACGGCAGCCCGCAACAGGCGGACGCATTCATCAAACTGGGATTCAAGCTCGGCTTCGGCGGCGCCTTCACCTGGCCGCGCGCCAACAATCTGCGGCGGCTGGCGGTCGATCTGCCACTGGAAACCATCGTGCTGGAAACCGACAGCCCCGACATTCCGCCGGTATGGATTGGTCGCGGGCGCAATGCACCCGGCGAATTGCCGCGTATCGCGCAATCGCTGGCTGAATTACGGGGAGTCAGTGTGGCTGATGTGCGCGATGCCACGACACGCAACGCGCTGGAAATATTCGGCCCGATAACGGGCTGGTACGACAACCCATAAATTTCGCTATGTTCGACGCGCCCCGCATCACCGATTGCTTTGTCGCTCATCCTCGCCATGGAACGACTATGGCTGCGGTTCGCTTCGCGCACCCGGCGCGCGGATGCGTGTCTCGGCATGTACGCAAACTTATGGGTTGTCGTACTAGATTACCGCCCAGCGTAAAGCGGATTACGGGTTATTCGGCGTAGCCAAACTGCCCCACCCACTCGCCACGACGGTAGTCTATCGCCAGCCAGCCTGGCACAAAGGGACGCGGATTTTCGAGCGGAAAACCCTCCGAAGGCGGCGTGGCCCCGCCTTCGCTCACGCTGCAACGGCGCGTCATGATGGGTTTGAAACGGACTGAAAGCCGGTCGTTTACCGGGGTCGCTTGATCCATTGATTCCCCAAAACACACCCGCTTGCGCAGCAGGCAGGAGAACAGCAATTCCATTTCGGCAACCAGCGGTGTCGCCCGCAGGGTGAGCGCGCGTTCAGCCGCTGCAGTGAGCCTAACGTCAATCAATTTGTCGTACAAAGTCACGTTCATGAGCGTGTGCCTGAGAAGTGGTGCCAAGTCCGTAACGGCCAAGCCTGGCCGCACTGTAGCCCACAAGCTGAACGGGCATGAGTGTTCAGTGTCTCCTTAATGTCATATCCAGCGTCGGACCCGTGTCTTATAGACCCGATAGTCATCACCAAACCTTGCTTCGAGATGGGCTTCTTCGTGCCGGATCACCCCAAAGCGCAGCATGGCCCAAATCAGGGGCGCAAACAGCAACGGCCAGACCGTGCCCAGCAGCAGCGATACCCCCAGCAGAATGAACCAGTCGCCGAGGTAAATCGGATTGCGGCTGAACCGGAACGGCCCGCTGGTGCAAAGGGCAGAGGCACCCGCATACGGATTTACCGTGGTGCGGTGGCGCACAAAGGTCCACATGGTCCAGGCAAACAGCGCCAGCCCCAGGACCACCGCCGACCAGCCTAGCGGGATCATCGCCGCACCCAGATCAAGCGGCATTGCCAGCAGTTGACGATCCAGCCACCAGCCGCCCAGCATGGCGGACGCATAGGGTGCGGGGGGCAGAATCAGTGTGCGTGGACGGCGCGCGTCTTGTTCGGGATTGCGTTCCATTCGGTTTTCCAATCAGCCAATCAGGTAGCGGCTTAGCCGCCTTCAGCTTTTCCAGCATACATGCCGGTTGGCCTGCCGCAAGGCACGTTCAAGGCCTCAGCATGGTGTCGCATCCAGATTCCGGCATTCGCCGATGGCTGCTTCACCCTGCGTCAGGCCATCTAGCAGGCGGCCCAGGGCGGCGGGCGTCGTCCAGCCTGTTCGCTCAACGCCATCAAACGGCATCGCTCCGGCGAGCAGATTGTGCACCGTGACCGCGCAGAACAAAGGGGGAGTTGAACCGGCCTCACGAACGCGCCGCTCGATCTCGGCAAACGCTCCGGGCTTGAGCAAAAAACGATACAGGCGGATCTTCAATCCATCCACCGTCTGGAAGCGCGCGTAATCCGCCAGCGTCGGCCCCGGCCAGGCCTTGTCCATGCCGCGTCTGCCGAAATAGCTCCCGGCCGGATCGATCAGCTGTTTGCCGGCGAACAGGCCCGCGTGGTTTCCGCCCAGCGCATTGTCGTTGATGACCACCACCACTTCATTGCGCGCAGGCTCCACGACCTTGATCTGTACGTCGGGCAGGACATCATCGTGCCAGTTGGGGGCTTCTTCGGCATGCAGCGGCAACGCTCCCAGCGTGGCCGCCAAAAGACAAAACAGCTTCAGGTTATTGATCCAGCAAGATTTGTCCGCGAGTTCGTTCGTGTTGTGCCTGTCGAAGCGCAGCCTCCATTCGGCTGACTCAGGACAGGCTTCGACTGGCTCAGGGCGAACGGTAGTCATGTTTAATTCGTGCCGGATCAATAGTCGTGTGCGCGACAATCTGTCTCCTGATAGATCAATACTGCGTCCGCCTGTTAACGCAGCTCCCGCTGCAGGGTGGCGCGCAAAAACTCATTGCGCAGCTGGTCGCTGGTTTTGAAGTTGCCGGTAAATGCCTGCGTCACTACGCGTTCATCGCCGCGCCGGTCTTCCCCCAGCAGCAGGCACAACTGCTCGGCCTCGATCATGCAGGCCGCGCCTTTCGCCTGGCCATGGGTGACCAGTGCTTCGGCAATGTCGCGCGTCATCCATTCCTGATAGGTGAAGCGGTGGCCGATCGCATCGACCATGCGCGCGACCCGGCCAAAACCATGCAACCGCCCACCCGGGATATAGGCCACATGCGCCACGCCGCGAAACGGTACCAGATGATGCGGACACACGCCATGCACCGCGATGCCGCGCACCACCAC
>JANJUT010000203.1 GCA_024710445.1 Thiobacillus sp. | reverse complement strand
TTCAGTTTGATTTCCTTGTACATCACATGCTTGCGAGCCTTGGGATCGAACTTGCTGATCTCCATTTTCTCCGGCATGGTCTTCTTGTTCTTGGTGGTGGTGTAGAAGTGACCGGTGCCCGCAGTGGACTCCAGCTTGATTTTTTCGCGTCCGCCTTTAGCCATGATGCAACTCCTTAAACGGCCACGCCGCTGGCGCGCAGGTCAACCAGAACAGCATCGATGCCGTTCTTGTCGATAGTGCGCAGGGCAGCCGTGGACAAACGCAGACGGATCCAGCGGTTTTCGCTTTCAACCCAGAACCGGCGGTATTGCAGGTTGGGGAGGAAACGACGCTTGGTTCTATTGTTGGCGTGGGAAACGTTGTTTCCGACCATGGGCTTCTTGCCCGTTACGACACATACGCGAGCCATGACGCTGCTCCAAAATTGAGGGTTAACCAGTCAGGATTAACCGTGAGGGCTAACCCGAGAACCGCGATTTATATCACAGCTTGCAAGCGCGAGGCAAGCGCCGCAGGCATTCAAAGATGGCCGGACTCCATGAATGATAGAGATGACGCGCCCGCCACGATGAAATGGTCCAGCACGCGCACGTCCACCAGTGCCAGTGCTTCCGCCAATCGGCGGGTGAGGCTGCGGTCGGCCTGACTGGGTTCGGCCACGCCGCTGGGGTGGTTGTGCGCCAGGATCAGCGCGGCCGCATTGTGTGCCAGTGCGCGCTTGACGATCTCCCGCGGGTAGACGCTGGTTTGGGTCAGGGTGCCGCGAAACAGTTCTTCCACTGCAATGACGCGGTTTTGTGCATCGAGAAACACGCAGCAGAACACTTCATATTCCTTGTTGCGCAGGATCAGCCGCAGGTAGTCGCGCACGGCATGGGGCGATTCGAGGGCGTCGCCGGCCTGCATGTCTTCGCCCAGCGTGCGGCGGGCCATCTCCATCACCGCCTGCAGCAAGGCATATTTGGCTGCACCCACGCCCGGTGCGGCACAGGCTGCTTTTTTGTCCGCACGACAGAGTCCCGCCAGCCCGCCAAAACGCTCGATCAGGTCCCGTCCCAGGTCGACCGCGCTTTTGCCGACCACGCCCGTGCGCAGAAACACGGCGACCAGTTCGGCATCGGTCAGGGCGGAGGCGCCCTGTTTCAACAGTTTTTCGCGCGGACGCGCGTCTTCCGGCCAGTCACGAATCGCCATGTTCCCCCCTCTCCCGTAGAATGCCGCCATTGTTATTGAAAGCCGAGACGGTGTCGCTAGCCTGCAAAAAAATTCTCCTCGGGGTAACTGGAGGCATTGCTGCATATAAGGCAGCCGAATTGTGTCGCCTGCTGGTTAAAGCGGGTGCCGATGTGCAGGTGGTGATGACGGCTGCAGCACAGCAGTTTGTTACGCCGCTGACGTTTCAGGCGCTGTCGGGCAAACCGGTGCTGACGTCGTTGTGGGATGCCGCCAGCGGGGATGGCATGGAACACATTCATCTGTCGCGCAATGCCGACCTGCTGCTGGTGGCGCCGGCTTCTGCCGACTTCCTGGCCAGGCTCGCGCAGGGACGGGCGGACGATGCGTTGTCGACGCTCTGCCTGGCACGCGCCTGCAAGCTGGCTGTCGCGCCCGCGATGAACCATGAAATGTGGGCAGCGGCGCCCACCCGGCGCAATCTGGAGCGGCTGCATGAGGATGGCGTACAGGTGCTGGGTCCCGCAGCCGGTGAACAGGCCTGTGGTGAGGTCGGCCTCGGCCGCATGCTGGAGCCGGTCGACATCATGAGTGCCGTGTCGGGCCTGCTCGGGGTGGGGGCATTGGCGGGCAAGCGGGTGCTGGTGACCGCTGGCCCCACCTTCGAACCAATTGATCCGGTGCGCGGCCTGACCAATCTGAGTTCCGGCAAGATGGGTTACGCAGTCGCCCGGGCGGCAGCCGAAGCGGGGGCCGAAGTGTGTCTGGTTTCGGGCGCAACCTGCCTGGCTGTGCCTGCTGGCGTGCGCCGGATCGACGTGCAAAGTGCGGCGGACATGCACCGGACGGTGCTGGCCGAACTGCCCTGTGACGTATTCATCGCGGTCGCGGCGGTGGCGGATTACCGGGTGGATGCGGCCGCGGCGCAAAAAATCAAGAAAACTGCGGACGGCCTCACGCTGCGACTGATCGCCAACCCGGACATCCTGGCCGAGGTGGCGGCCTTGCCCGATGCGCCTTTTTGCGTGGGATTCGCCGCCGAGACCGAACAACTGGCCGAGTTTGCCGAAGCCAAGCGCCTGCGCAAGAAACTGCCGCTCCTGGTCGGCAATCTGGCGCAGGACACGCTTGGGCAGGATACGGCTGAACTGGTGCTGTTCGATAACCAGGGCCAGCACCGGTTGCCGCGTGCCGGCAAACTGACCCAGGCACGGAATTTGATAGCCCACCTTGCAAATCAACTGAACTGACGAAAGCCCGACAAAAATGAAGATGGATGTGAAGATTCTCGACGCTCGCCTGCGCGATCAACTGCCGCATTACGCGACGACAGGCTCCGCCGGACTGGATTTGCGTGCCTGTATCGATGTCCCGATGATGCTTGCGCCGGGCGAAACCCGGCTGATTCCCACGGGCATGGCCATCCATCTGGCCGATCCGGGATTCGCAGCGCTGATTCTGCCGCGCTCGGGCCTGGGACATAAACACGGCATCGTGCTGGGCAATCTGGTTGGCCTGATCGATTCGGACTATCAAGGCCAGCTCATGGTTTCCGCCTGGAACCGTGGGCAGCAGGCATTTGAGTTGACGCCAATGGAGCGGCTGGCGCAACTCGTGATCGTGCCAGTGGTGCAGGCCGAGTTCAACGTGGTGGACGAGTTCGACATGAGCCAGCGTGGCGAAGGCGGGTTTGGCAGCACGGGCAGGCAATAGTGTCGGATTTCTTTACACAGACGTGATCCATACACCCGGCAGGCTTCCCTGCCGGGTGTATTCACATTGGGGCATGGATTTTGCTGCGTATAGCGCCAAGTCGGCTGGCTGTCCGTGAAAAATCAGGAGCCTGTCGTTGTGGAGACAATAAACATAAGAGGCCAGAACGTGTTGATATTGATTTCCCCGCTGTGTCGGGGCGTGATTGGGAGTGCCAGTTGCCCGGCGGACAGTCCGCTGCAGTGGTCGACGTGAGCACGCCTTAGCGCCTTCCTGACGTATGCCCCGTTCATCCATATTGCGATTTGGCTTGAC
>JANJUT010000173.1 GCA_024710445.1 Thiobacillus sp. | reverse complement strand
GGTCGGCAGCGCCTGCACCGTTCCCCTGCCCAATGGCTCGCAGCTCGAGGCCGAGGTGGTGGGTTTTTCGGGAGACCGCCTGTTTCTCATGCCGCAAAGCGACGTTGAGGGCATCGTGCCGGGCTCGCGCGTCTTCCCGGTTGAAGTCATCCCCACCCTGCCCGGCCTGGGCCAGGTCAAGCATCCCCGCAGGCGGCCAAGCGACCGCGCCCGCCATCTGCCGGTCGGCGATGCCCTGCTGGGCCGGGTGCTCGACAGCAGCGGACGCCCCCTCGACAACCTGGGACCCCTCGCCGCGACAACCACCGCCCCGCTGAACAACCGCGCGGCCAACCCCTTGTCGCGTGCCCCGATCGTCGATGTGCTCGATGTCGGTGTGCGTGCCATCAACAGCATGCTGACGGTGGGTCGTGGCCAGCGCATGGGCCTGTTCGCAGGTTCCGGCGTGGGCAAGAGCGTACTGCTCGGCATGATGGCCCGCTACACCAGCGCGGATGTCATCGTCGTCGGCCTGATCGGCGAACGCGGCCGCGAGGTCAAGGAATTCATCGAACAGATTCTGGGCGAGGAAGGCCTGGCCCGCGCGGTTGTCGTGGCCGCGCCCGCCGACACGCCTCCCCTGGTACGGCTGCAGGGTGCAGCCTATGCCACCTCCATCGCCGAGCACTTCCGTGACCAGGGCAAGAACGTGCTGCTGATCATGGATTCGCTCACCCGCTATGCCATGGCACAGCGTGAAATCGCCCTGGCCATCGGCGAGCCGCCGGCCACCAAAGGCTATCCGCCTTCGGTCTTCGCCAAGCTGCCCGCCCTGGTCGAGCGGGCCGGCAACGGCAAGGAAGGCGGCGGCTCCATCACCGCGTTCTATACCGTGCTCACCGAGGGAGATGACCAGCAGGATCCGATCGCCGATGCGGCACGCGCCATTCTGGACGGCCACATCGTGCTGGATCGTGCTCTGGCCGAAAGCGGCCACTACCCGGCCATCAACATCGAACAATCCATCAGCCGCGCCATGCACAGCATCACGACGATGGAGCAGCAGCAACTCGCCCGCCGCCTGAAAAAACTGTATTCGCGCTACGAGCGCAGCCGCGACCTGATCAATGTCGGCGCATACGCAAGCGGTACCGACCCCTTGCTGGATGAGGCCATCAAGCTGCAGACCAGCATCGAGGCCTTTCTCCAGCAAAATATTCACGAGCGTTCGGACGTCCAGGAAAGCCTGGACGAACTCGCCGCAGTCTTTCATTAACCTCGACGAGCACGATATTAAATGGCCAGTCCCTCTGCCCTCAGCACCCTGATCGATCTTGCGAACAAGGAAACGGACGAAGCTGCCAAGCGGCTGGGGATGGCATTGCATCTCAGCGAAGAAGCCAGCCAGAAACTCGATTTGTTGCTGCAATACCGCAATGACTATGCGGAGCGTTATCAGACCACGATGGCCACCGGTATCAGCGCGACACAAATCAACAACTATCAGGTGTTCATCCACAAGCTCGACAACGCAATTGCCGGCCAGCAAAAAGTCGTGGCCGATGCCGCCCAGCGGGCCGATCATGCACGTACTGCCTGGATTGCCTGCGAGCAAAAGAAAATGTCATTCGTCACCTTGTCTGATCGCGCGAACCAGGAAAGCGCCCGCCGCGAATTGTGGCGCGACCAGAAGCAGAATGACGAGCACGCCGCCCGTCGTACGCAGCACAAACCTCACCATTCCTGAAATTGGACAGCCACCATGAACGCGACACCATCGATCAACACCAATCCAGTCAATACAGTTCAATCCGCTGCTTCAGGCAAGCCTCAGGACACGGCTGCAGACGTGCCGTTCAACAAGGTGCTGTCCAGCGAAATGGCTCAAAAGCGGAGCGAAATGGCTCAAAAGCGGAGCGAAAACGGCTCCCAGGAAAAAACCGATGTTGATTCCAGCGCAACCGATCCCAACGTAAAGTCTGCAGCAGTAGCGACAGATGCCGACACATTGGCCTCCGAGGCACAGGAGGCGCAAACGCTCGTCTTCCCGGTGATGCCTGAAACACTGCTTGCTCTGGCCATTCCCCCTGAAACATTAAAGGCCGTTCCGGCCAGTGGAAATGACATACCGGTCGATCAGCCACTTTCCCTGGATGTGGATGCTTCAACATCTGGTAACAAGGGTCGGTCAGCACCATTTCAGGCTGGACAGTTACCCGACGAAACCGTTGATGTGCAGCAACCCGACACAGCACCTGTCGGCAAGACCAGGCTTCAAGCTGCCACACAGGCGGCTACAACGGTGGCGGCCCAGACCCAGACCCAGGCCACGTCAACTGCGTCTGCGTCTGCGTCTGCGTCTGCGTCTATTTCTGCATCTGCATCTGCATCTGCTGCTGCTTCTGCTTCCGCTTCTGCTTCTGCTTCCGCTTCTGCTTCCGCTTCCGCTTCTATTTCTGCTTCTACCTCGGCAACAGCCTTTGCCGGTCAGCTGGCTGCAGCCACCCAGGCCGACACGCTGAAAGCCAAAGAGCCACCTGCCGAGCTCATGAGCAGCGCGGCCATGCGCCCGACAACACAGGCTGCATTCAACCTCCCGAGCATCGATCCGCTTGCCTCCAACAAGCTGGCCCCATCGGTGGGTACAAGCGCATGGAGCCAGGCGCTGGGCGACAAGGTTGTATGGATGGCAGCAGGTGCCCAGCAAACGGCCTCGCTCACGCTGAATCCGCCCAATATGGGTCCATTGCAGATTGTGCTGAACATCACGAACGACCAGGCTACGGCCAGCTTTTTTTCAGCCCAGCCCGAGGTTCGTCAGGCTTTGGAGGCCGCATTCCCCAAACTGCGTGAAATGATGAGCGAAGCCGGAATTCAGTTGGGACAGGCAACAGTAGGGGCCGATAATCCTCGCCAGAACGACCCATCTGATCGCCAGGCTCAGCGGCTCTCCGCACCGTTCAACGTGACTGACGACGGGGTTGCCATCGGCCAGTTATCGCCCCACGCAGTAATCCAGCACTCCGGCCGAGGCCTGGTCGACACCTTTGCCTGACATGAACTGCCATCGGCCTGCTTCCCATCCTCGACCAAAATGGGCTCATGGCCAGGCCACATGGTGTGCGGCAGCGCGCCAGGCAAGGCACACAGCCAATTTTGACGTGAGAAGGGAATAAACGATATGCGTCCCTTTTCTCCCTCTTTTCCCCGCATCGAAGCCATTTGTTTTTTTTAATAATGACAAACATCAGCACACCAATATTCAAGTAGAGGATTTTTACCGATGTCCGAATCTGCCGAAGCCGCCGAATCTGCCGAAGCTGCTCCAGCCAAAAGCTCGAAAAAAATGCTGTTCATCATCATTGGAGTCGTCGTGCTTCTGGGTGGCGGGGGCGCGGCTGCCTGGCTGATGACCCAGGGCGGTCATGGCGACAAGGAAGCACACGTCGAACCGCCGAAACCACCCGTGTTCATCCCGCTCGAGACCTTCACCGTCAACCTGCAGGGCAGCGAACAGTACCTGCAAACCGACATCACCCTGCAAGTGGCCGACCAGGCCCAGATCGATGCCATCAAGCTATACATGCCACTCGTACGCAGCCGTCTGCTGGGTCTGCTTTCAAGCAAGCAGGCGGACGAACTGTACACGCCGGAAGGCAAGAAAAAACTGATACAGGAAATCGTTGCGCAGATGAAAAAGCCGTTTCACCCCAATGGCAAGCCCCAGGACGTGAACGATGTCCTGTTCACCTCATTCGTGATCCAGTAAAGCTCGCTCATGGCCGACAATTTTCTCTCTCAGGATGAAGTCGATGCCCTGCTGAAGGGCGTCACGGGGGAAGCCGACGAGGCGCCGGTCGAAGCGCATGACCCATCGGTTGCCCGGCCTTATAACCTCGCCACCCAGGAACGCATCGTGCGGGGCAGGATGCCTACGCTCGAAATCATCAACGAGCGCTTCGCACGGCAACTCCGCATCGGCCTCTACAACTTTATACGGCGTGCAGTGGAAATCTCGGTCGGCCCGATCCGGGTTACAAAATACAGCGAATTCATCCGCAATCTGGTCGTCCCGACAAATCTGAATCTGGTGCACATCAAGCCCCTGCGTGGCACGGCACTGATGATTTTCAATCCGGATCTGGTATTCCTGATCATCGACAATCTGTTCGGTGGAGATGGCCGGTTCCATACCCGCGTCGAAGGCCGTGATTTCACGCAAACCGAACAACGCATCATCCAGCGCGTATTGAATGTCGTGTTTGAATCGTATGCCAAGTCCTGGGAACCGATTTACCCGATCGAATTCGAATACATCCGCTCGGAGATGAACACCCAGTTCACCAGTATCGCCACGCCGAACGAGGTGGTTGTCAGCATGACCTTTGCCATCGAACTCGGCCAGGTCAGCGGCGAAATGCACTTCTGCCTGCCCTATTCAATGATCGAGCCGATCAAGGATTTGCTGACCAGCAGCCTGCAGGCCGAGAACCTGGAAGTGGACAAGCGCTGGATTCAGTTGATGCGGCAACAGATTCAACTGGCCGAAGTTGAAATCATTGCGAACCTTGGCACGGCCGATGTCAGCCTGCGCGACCTCGTCAACATGAAAGTGGGCGACATCATCCCCCTGGAAATCCCCAAAACAGTTGAAGCCACCGTGGATGGGATACCCGTGATGGAGTGCGCATACGGAAAATTCAACGGCCAATACACCCTGCGCGTCGAGAAGTTGTTATCCAACTCTGCGCCCACCCCGAAAACAGGAGACCAACATGTCTGAAGACACTCAAACTATCGCCGAGGACGATTGGGCGGCGGCGATGGCCGAGCAGACCGCGCCGGCCGCTGCCGCAACTGCCAGCACGGATGTCTTCCAGGAACTCTCCGGAACAACCACGCCCGGCGGCGCCACCCATGACATCGACTTCATTCTGGATATCCCGGTTCTGCTAACCGTCGAAATGGGACGCACCAAGATCGCCATCAAGAACCTGCTCCAGCTTGCCCAGGGTTCGGTCGTCGAACTCGATGGTCTGGCAGGTGAACCCATGGATGTTCTGGTCAATGGCTGCCTGATCGCCCAGGGCGAAGTGGTCGTGGTGAACGACAAGTTCGGCGTACGCCTGACAGACATCATCACACCCGCCGAGCGGATCCGGAAACTCAACAAATGATGCGTCGCGCATGTGTCACCTGGATGCTTCTGGCTCTGCCGCTGCTGGCCCGGGCGGCCGACACGCCGGCACCGGCCGTTTCATCTGCAGGCAGCCTGCTTCAGGTATTCATCGGTCTGGTGGCAGTGCTGCTGCTCATCGTGGCAACGGCCTGGGCGGCCAAGCGCATGGGCGTCAGTGGCGGCAGCTCATCTGGCCTGTTGCATGTGGTTAGCAGCACCTCCGTCGGTGCCCGCGAGCGCATCGTGGTGGTTGAAATCGGTGAATCCTGGCTGGTGGTTGGCGTAACCCCCAGCAGCATCAATAGCCTGATGACTTTGCCCAAGGGTGAACTCCCCTCACCCAGGACTACTTCACTCAATACAAACTTCGCCGCACGCCTGCAGCACATGATCGAGAAACGCCGTGACAAGTAAGCCACATCAGTTGATGCCCGCAGCATTCATGCTCATTGCCCTGGCACTGCCTTCGCTGGCACTGGCCCAGAGTGCAGGCCTGCCGGCATTTACCAGCACCCCTGCGGCAGGCGGCGGACAAAGCTACACCCTGAGCCTGCAAACCCTGCTGTTCCTCACATCGCTGTCGTTCCTGCCGGCTGCCTTGCTGATGATGACCAGCTTCACCCGTATCATCATCGTGCTGTCGCTACTGCGCCATGCACTGGGAACCCAGTCTTCCCCACCCAATCAGGTGCTGATTGGTCTGGCTCTGTTTCTGAGTCTTTTCGTGATGGGACCCACGCTGGACAAGGTCTATGTCGAAGCCTATCAGCCGCTGTCCGAAAACCGCATCCAGATGGGGGAGGCCCTGGAAAAGGGCGCTGTTCCCATGCGGGCATTCATGCTCAGGCAAACGCGTGAAACCGACCTGGCCCTGTTTGTGAAAATGTCAGGATCTGCTCCAATGAAAACAGCAGCCGACATCCCCATGCGCGTCCTGATTCCGGCCTACATTACCAGTGAGCTCAAAACCGCCTTCCAGATTGGTTTTGCCGTATTCATCCCCTTCCTCATCATCGACATGGTCGTCGCCAGTGTTCTGATGGCAATGGGCATGATGATGGTGTCGCCCGCCATCGTGTCCCTGCCGTTCAAGATCATTCTGTTTGTACTGGTCGACGGCTGGAATCTGCTGCTGGGCTCGCTGGCCCAGAGCTTCTACTAGCTGGAAAAGACCCGCCATGACGCCCGAAAGTGTAATGACCATAGGCCGTACCGCACTGGAAATCACGGTGCTGGTCGCCTCGCCTGTCCTGCTGGTCACGCTGGTGGTGGGCCTGGTTGTCAGTGTGTTTCAGGCCGCCACCCAGATCAATGATCCCAGTCTTTCCTTCATCCCCAAGGTCCTTGCCGTACTGGCCACCTTTGCCCTGGCCGGGCCCTGGATGCTGACCGTGATGACCGACTACATGCGACGCGTATTGACCGATCTGCCCGGGATCATCGGCTGAAGCCGGCTGATCCACACCCCTCATGATCAGCCTGACCGATGCCCAGCTCAACGCCTGGCTGATCAACTTTATCTGGCCGCTCACGCGTATTCTCGGCCTGATCATGGTGGCGCCCGTGTTTGGCCACCGCTCGGTCCCCCGGAGCGTCAAGATCGGACTCGGTGTATTCATCGCCCTGATCATTGCTCCCACCCTGCCCCCGATGCCGGATATTGGGCTGGGATCCTGGTACGGTCTGCTCATCCTGGTTCAACAGCTGCTCATCGGCATTGGCATTGGCTTCATCATGCGCATCATATTTACGGCTGTGGATGCCGCAGGCGAAATCATCGGCCTGCAGATGGGTCTGGGATTCGCATCATTCTTCGATCCGCAAAGTGCCGGCCAGACACAGGTGCTGGCCCGCTTTTTAAATATGCTGGCCTTATTGGTTTTCATGGCAGTGAACGCACACCTGCTGATGCTTGGCGTGCTGGTTGAAAGCTTCCAGATTCTGCCCGTCAGCCCCCAGCCATTGGCTAGTGCCGGGTTCTTCAATGTGGCGTCCTACGGCTCCAGCGTGTTCTCGATTGGCCTGCAACTGGCGTTGCCCCTGATCGCCATTCTGCTGATGACCAACCTGGCACTCGGCATCCTCACCCGCTCCGCGCCCCAATTGAACATCTTTGCAATTGGCTTCCCGATCACGCTGGGCGTGGGCCTGATCATGCTTGACCTGACCCTGCCCTACTTTGCACCCCAGTTCGAAAACATGATTCAGAACGGGCTCAAGGACATGATCATGGTGCTGAATACACTCCGCGCCGGCGGTACCTGATCCATTCAAACCCGAAGCTGCAGCGGTACCCGCCTGATGCAGCAAACCGCTTCCACAAATAAAAATGACCTGCTTGTCAGGCAGGCCAGTTTTCGTTCAGGCCAAACAGCCTGGAATGTCTGAAAATCAGAAGCCGAGGCTGTCCAGCAGGTCGTCCACCTGCTCCTGATCAACCACCACATCGTTGCTGTTCGCCGGATTGATCTGTGGCCCGTTCAGCAAACTGCACTTGGCATCACGCTTGACCTCTTCAGGCGCATAATCAACCAGCAGTTGAACCAGCTGCTTTTCCAGTCCCTGGGCCAGATCGGCAATCTTTCGAATCACCTGTCCGGTCAAATCCTGGAAATCCTGCGCCATCATGATGTCAAGCAACTGCTGCTTGGTCGCGGCCGTATCGCCACGTATGGATGAAAGGCATTGCATGGACAACGTGGCCATATCACGATAGTTCGCCTCCGAAAACGGCGCATTCAACGTAGTCTGCCAGCCTTTCAGCACTTCATTCGCACTTGCTTCCACCCGATCCTGCAAGGGAATGGCGGCATCGGTCGCATTGAGCACGCGCTGCGCAGCCTGCTCGGTCATTCGGACCACATAGTTGAGGCGGTCACGTACATCGGGAATATCCACGGTCGCGGTCGCCAGGACTTTATCGAATCCCAGCTCACGCAGGTTGTCGTGCAGATTCCG
Organism: Thiobacillus sp.; assembly: GCA_024710445.1. Taxonomy (GTDB): domain Bacteria; phylum Pseudomonadota; class Gammaproteobacteria; order Burkholderiales; family Thiobacillaceae; genus Thiobacillus. The sequence goes on along the minus strand of JANJUT010000173.1, from coordinate 5,289 downwards.
CGTCATTTGGCCCACGCGTATCAGCATGGCCATGTTTTCAGACATATCCGAATCGACAGAAACGGAATCCACAGGGTGACGCTGTTGACTATCCACCTCAGGCCCCTGCTTTTTCAAGTTTTTCGAATATCTTGCTGAGCTTTTCGTCGAGCGTCGCGGCAGTAAACGGTTTGACCACATAGCCGTTTGCACCCGCCTGAGCTGCTGCGATGATATTTTCCTTTTTGGCCTCGGCTGTCACCATCAACACCGGCAGTTTGGACAGGGCCGCGTCTGCACGTATATTTTGCAGCATGGTCAGGCCATCCATGTTGGGCATATTCCAGTCGGAGACGACAAAATCAAAAGAACCTGCCCGCAGCTTGGCCAGGCCATCCGCGCCATCTTCTGCTTCTTCGACGTTTGCGTACCCCAATTCCTTGAGCAAATTTCGCACGATGCGGCGCATCGTTGAGAAATCATCCACTACCAAAAACCTCGTGTTCGGATCAGCCATACAAAACTCCATTGATGCAATTCATTGTTAATCGATTAATCGGCAGTGCACAGTCAAACTTAAGCAAACCCGCACCAGTAAACGCGGGCCAGACAGGCTTCAAACCCGCATGGCCCGGCTGCCCTGGGACGCGAAGAATTCGAGTACGCGGGCGGGCAAATCATGCAGAGGGGCGACTTCATGCGTGGCCCCGATTGCAATCGCCTCTTTCGGCATGCCGAACACCACGCACGACGCTTCATCCTGAGCCAGGTTATAGGCACCTGCATTTTTCATTTCCAGCATGCCGGCTGCACCGTCCTTACCCATGCCAGTGAGGATAACCCCCACTGCGTTCTTGCCCGCATTGACTGCAGCAGAGTGAAACAGGACATCGACCGATGGACGGTGGCGGTTGACTGGCGGCCCCAGATCAAGCCTGGTCATGTAATTTGCACCGCTGCGCACCAATTGCAAATGAGCGTGTCCTGGCGCCAGATACGCATGCCCCGGCAATACCCGCTCCCCACCCTCGGCTTCCTTGACGGAAATCCTGCTGAGCTTGTCGAGCCGATTGGCAAAAGAATGGGTGAATCCCGGCGGCATATGCTGGGTAATGAGTATGCCGGGGCTGTCCGGCGGCAATTGCACCAGAAATTCCTTGATCGCTTCGGTCCCGCCGGTTGATGCCCCTATGATGATCAGCTTTTCGCTGCTGGTGAGCGGGTTGCGCACATGCGCCAGCGCAGTCCCCGCTGCCGCATGTTTCCCCGCCATGGCCGAAAGCGCTTTCACCTTGGCTCGCGATGCGACACGAATCTTGTCCGTGATGAGTTCGGTGTATTCAAGCAGACCGCTCTCAATGGAAGCCTTGGGTTTGGTCACAAAATCCACTGCACCCAGTTCCAGCGCACGCATGGTGATCTCCGATCCCCGCTCGGTCAGTGACGACACCATGACTACAGGCATCGGGCGCAGGCGCATCAATCGCTCCAGAAAATCCAGACCGTCCATTCTCGGCATTTCGACGTCCAGCGTCAGGACATCGGGATTCGTCTGCTTGATGAGATCGCGCGCCACCAGCGGATCGGGGGCGACACCCACAACCTCCATGTCCGGCTGGCTATTGATGATCTCCTTCATCACACCGCGTATCAGCGCTGAATCATCAACTACCAGGACCTTTATTTTCATGATGCCAACTTTCCGGGCAAAGCCCTCAATGACGCTCAAAATGAATCGGCATCGCCGTCCATTACGTTGGCCTGAAGACGACTTGCGTAGTCCTGCTCCCGGCGCACCAGCGTGTAGTTGTTCAATTGCTTGAGTTTTTTAACCAGAACCTTGCCGGTCCCAGGGAAGAAATACACTTTGCGGGGGTGCACGTCATTCAGGTCCTCAGCAAGAATCCTGATTTTTTCGGCATGCAAATAATTCCGCACGAACTGCGCGTTTCGCTCGCCCACGTTTATGGCAGTAAAACCACGCAGCACATTGCCGCCGCCAAACACCTTGGCATCCAGGTTCTCGCGTCGCGCGCCCGCCTTGAGCAATTGGTTGATCAGCACTTCCATGGCGTACGCCCCGTATCGCATCGACGCCGACGTTGGGCTGCCGCTCTCGCTGCCTGCGTCGGGAAGCATGAAATGGTTCATGCCGCCGATCCCCGAAACGCGATCGCGTATGCAGGCCGCGACGCAGGAACCCAGCACTGTCACAATCAGCATGGGCTTGTTGGTGAAGTAATACTCGCCAGGCAGAATCTTGGCTGCTTCGCAGCCGAAACCCTGATCGAAATAGAGATTGGTTGCGAGTTGCTCTTCGATTGCCGGATTCATGACCCAGCCCTCGGGCTTGCCGCCCGATGACGATGATTCAACTCGTACACCGTCTTGCCGCGCAGCGTGAATGCATCGGACACATGCAGGAAATTCTCGGAATGGCCCGCGAACAACAGGCCGTCCGCTTTCATCAAGGGTGCGAACCGGGACAGAATCTTGCTCTGGGTTGGCTTGTCGAAGTAAATCATGACGTTGCGGCAGAAAATTACATCGAATGGCCCGCTGACGGGCCAGCTGCCCGCAAGCAGGTTCAAGGATTTGAACGTGATCATGTTACGCAACTCGGAGCGCACCCGAACCAGGCCCGTGTGGCTCCCTTTGCCTCGCATGAAAAAACGCTTGACGCGATCCTGCGGCATTTTGTCGATCCGGTCGATCGGGTAAACCCCGCTCGATGCCGTATTCAACACATGGGTATCAATATCCGTAGCCACGATATTGACTCGCGGTGTCAGGGTACCCAACGCTTCGCATACGGTCATGGCGATTGAATACGGTTCTTCCCCTGTCGAACTGGCCGAACACCAGATGGAAATCGGACCCTGGGTCTTCAGTACATGCTCGGCCAGAATCGGAAAATGATGTGCCTCGCGAAAAAAAGCGGTCAGATTGGTCGTCAGGGCATTGGTAAAGGCTTCCCACTCCCCGCTGTCCGAGCCGCTTTCCAGTAGATCGAGATAAGCCTCGAATGAATTCAGGTTTTTTGCACGCAAGCGACGCGACAGCCGGCTGTAGACCATCTCCTGCTTGCTCTCGTTAAGCGAAATTCCTGCCTGCTTATAGATCAAAGCCCGCACACGCGCGTAATCGCGCGGTGTGAATTCAAAAATTCTGGATGCATCGGGTTGAGCCTTGCTAGCGGGTTTCATATTGAAATACTTTGGATTGCTCAACGCCACGTTACCTGAATACGTTTGTATTCAGGTAACCCCGGCAATATCTGAAGCCGTCATCTGCAGAGAACGCTGAACACGGGTGAAACAACCGTGCCGCACTCTTTCCCGGACTTCAGGCTGCCGCTCTGGAAGCGATGTCCGCGGGTAAAGCCTTGCTTGAAGCATGTCGAGTCGCCCCGGATGGATAGCCAAGCTCAACCAGTTTGAATGTACCCACAAGTTGCGACAATTTCATGGCCTGGTCCTGCAGGCTTTCTGCCGCAGCCGCAGCCTGTTCTACCAAGGCCGCATTCTGCTGCGTGATTTCGTCCATCTGACCAACAGCCTCGCTCACCTGCTCAATGCCAGCGCTCTGCTCCCGGCTGGCCGTGGCGGTACCGCTGATAATTTCAGCCACCAGTTGCACCGAGGTCACAATGTCTTCCATGGCCTCGCCCGCCTCATCCACCAGTTTTCTGCCCAACTCGACCTTTTCCACCGAGTCAGTGATCAGCAACTTGATTTCCTTGGCTGCACCCGCGCTGCGCTGAGCCAGGTTGCGGACCTCCGCTGCAACCACGGCAAAGCCGCGGCCCTGTTCGCCAGCCCGGGCTGCTTCCACCGCTGCATTCAAAGCCAGAATATTGGTCTGAAAGGCAATTCCGTCGATCACACTGATGATGTCGGCAATCTTGCGCGAACTGTCCTTGATGGAGCCCATCGTGTTGATCACCTGCCCCACCAATTCGCCCCCATTGACTGCAATATCGGCTGTCGCAGAGACCAGTTTGCTGGCCTGTTCGGTGTGCTCGGAATTCTGTTTGACGGTGCTGGTCAATTCTTCCATCGAGCTGGCCGTTTCTTCCAGATTGGCCGCTTGCGATTCAGTTCGCGTGGACAGATCGGCATTGCCCGATGCGATCTCGCTCGCCCCCGCGGTAACCAGCCCCGTCACTTCCTTGATTTGTCCCAACAGCAACTTGGTGTTGATCTGCAACACCCGCAACGATTGCGTCATGTCCGATAACTCTGCAATACCACTGGCAACAATCCGGCCAGTCAGGTCGCCGGCACTCATCCGTGCGATATCATGCCGCGCATTTTCAAGCGGCCTGATCACACTGCGATAGGAAACCACACCCAGCACCGCAGCCAGAGGCACGCCCAGGACCGAAACCATCATCAGCCAGTTCATGTAGAACGCACTGTCACCGGTTTTGGCAAGCCAGGCCAATACACCCAGCCCCACAAACAGGGCGCCAACCGAGCCTGCGGCGAGTGTCAGCATCTTTTTGAGCGAAATGTTCTTCAATAAGCGACAGCGCTGCGTCAAGGACCGCTTGACCGCATTTCCTTCATGTATTTCAAGCGAGGTGTCGCCTGCCTTGATCGCCCGGTAGGCGCTGTCCGCCGCCTGTATCTGCTCACGGCTGGGCTTGGTCCGGATCGAGGCATAGCCGATGATTTTATTTTTTTCCATGAGTGGGGCAGCATTGGCCAACACCCAGTAATGGTCACCATTCTTGCAACGGTTCTTCACCATGCCCGTCCATGCCTTGCCACTCTTGAGCGTGCTCCAGAGGTCTGCAAAAGCTTCTACCGGCATATCCGGGTGGCGGACGATGTTTTGCGGAGCCCCGATCAGTTCATCCTCGCTGAATCCGCTTACATTAATGAAATCCTGGTTTACATACGTGATATTGCCGTGCAGATCCGTCTTTGACACGATGGTTTCCGCATCATGAAGTACGCGCTCGACGTTTGATACTGGCATATTGGAACGCATTTGTTGTTTCCTTTCCTCAACTACTGATTACTTGTTAATTACGGCCAGCACGCCTTAATCTGGAGTGCCACGACGATATCTTCGCCAGGGCTGCAAATCAAAACTCTTCCCATTCCCCGTTGCCGCCGCCGGCTGCCGCCAGCATCTTTGGCCGGGCTTCCGGCTTGTGCGTTGACTTGAGTCTGGCTGGCGCCCTTTCCTCGGCCACATCGCGCTGCGCCCGCAGAACCGGCTGCACGGCATACCCGGCCCCATCCAGCTTGAACACGCTCACCGCCTGGGCCAACTGGCTGGCCTGCTCCTGCAGGCTCT
>JANJUT010000156.1 GCA_024710445.1 Thiobacillus sp. | reverse complement strand
CTTTCCCTACACGACCGGGGGGTCGAGCGGCGAGCCGCTGATTTTCCACTTCGGTCGTGCGCGCCAGGCCGCCGACGCCGCGGGGCGCCTGCGTGCACGACGCTGGTGGGGGGTCGTGCCGGGTGCGCGCGAGGTCTATCTGGGGGGTGCGCCGGTGGAGCTGAAGAAGACCGACCGCATCAAGACGCTGCGCGACCGGCTCGTGAACCAGTTGCTGCTGAACGCCTTCGAGATGTCGCCTGCGCGCATGGACGATTTTCTGCAGGCGATCCAGGCGTGGAATCCGAAAGCGATCTACGGCTATGCCAGCAGCCTGGCGCTGCTGGCCGCCCATGCCGAAGCGCGCGGCAGCCGGCCGAAGCTGGCCGCGCTGCGCGTGGTGAGCAGCACCGGCGAGCCGCTGTTTCCGCATCAGCGCGAGTTGATCGAACGCGTGTTCGGGGTGCCGGTCTCGGTCGAGTACGGCGCCCGCGATGCCGGACTGATGGCGCTGCAGGCGCCGGAAGGGGCGCTGCTGCAGATGAGCGAGACGCATCTCGTCGAAGTGCTGGATGCGGCGGGCAATCCGGCGGAGGAAGGCGAGGCGGTGATCACCAGCCTGGTATCCGAGGCACAGCCCTTTATCCGCTACCGGACGGGTGATGTGGTGCGGCGTTCTGGGCGGCGCGACCCTGGTGGACGCGGCCTTGAAGTGCTGGATAGCGTGGTGGGGCGTCAGACCGATTTCATCGTGGCAGCCGATGGCCGCATCATGCATGCGCTGGCGGTGATCTATGTGTTGCGGGCGATCTCCGGTGTGGGGCAATTCAAATTGATCCAGCATGCGGTCAATCGACTGGAAGTGCTGGTGGTTCCGGATCAGCGTTGGGACAACGAGGCGCGTCTGGCGGTGTTTTCGGGCTTGCGCACCCGTTTGGGCGAGGCGCTGGAGATCGACTTGAAATTGCAGGAGAGCATTGCCCCCGAGGCCTCCGGAAAGCATCGTTATGTGGTCAGCCATGTGCCCTTGCAGGGGACGTTGGCTCAGGCACATGCCGGGGGGCAATCATGAAACCCGCATCCTGGCTCAGGCGTTATAAGCCCTGGCAAGCTTCCCAGTTGCGCTGGATGATGCAGGACATGGGCGGTGTGGCGCACCAGCCTGAACAGGACCACCGTAGTCATTTGCGTGCCACGCTTGAGTGGGTGTGTCATGCACAGGACGCCTGTCGGTCGACATCCCGCAGTGGCTGGGTCGCAGGCAACTGGTCATTCGGATCGGGCTGGGGGCCGGGGAGTGAAGACGCCACGGGCTGGCTGATCGAAACCTGCGTGCCGGCAGCCAACTATCTTGCCTGGCCGGAACTGGAACACCGTGCGCACGCCATGCTGGAGGCCTTGATCGCACAGCCGGACAGCCTGTCTGCTGGCCGGATTCATGGCCTGATCGCCGGACATGTGCAGTTGGGTCACACTGACAGCCTGGCACACGCCGTCCATAGCGGCACCTTGCTGAAGGATGTGCCGATGCTGACGCTCGTCCAGCTTGCCGAGGCCGGCCGCGCGTTAGCCGCCTTGGGGAGGCTGACCCGGGATACGGCGCTGCTGAGTGCCGCCCGGGATCATCTGGATGCGACACTGGCCCGGCAGACTCCATGCGGCTGGTTTCGTCACGGCCCGGCTCCGCTGACCACATCAGACCTGGCAAGCATCCTGCGAAGCTTGATCGAATCAGCCCGGTTGCTGGATGATGACTGTGCCTTGCGAGCTGCCCGGCATGCCGCGCAGGCGCTGCGCGAGCAACTGCACAGCAATGGCTGGCTGGCGGGTGCCTTTGACGATGGCTGGATGCCGGCGGCGAATCATGCCTGTGTGGCGGGGCTCGCCCAACTGGCGGTGTGCTGGTTGCGCCTGGCGCAACTGGACCCGTCTGCTCCGTGGCGTGATGCGGCCTGGCGTGCACTGGCCTGGATCAAGCGATGCCAGCGCATGGAAGAAGAAAGCGCAATGCAGCGGGCTGCATTGCCGTGCTCGGCGCCGATCTGGAGTGGGCCTGCTGCGTTCAGGTTTGACGTGCTGGGCGCCAAATATTTTGCCGATGCCCTGATGATGGATATGGTGGGCATCACGATTCCTCCCGCGATGCAGAAAGTCGAACCCGCATGAGAGATTTATTTATTGTCGGACTGGTTTTCAGCTTGCTGCCGTTTGTTTTCAAACGTCCCTGGCTGGGCATCCTGCTGTGGTCGTGGCTGGGCTACATGAACCCGCACCGGCTGGCATGGGGCTTTGCCTATGATTTTCCGTTCGCGATGATTGTCGGCCTGGTCACCATCGTGGCCTTCATGGCGTCCAAAGAAAAAAAGGACATGCCGTGGACACGAGAGACCATCGTCCTGCTGATCTTTATCGGCTGGATGCTGGTGACGACCATGTTTGCGTTCTATCCCGATCTGGCGTGGCAGCAGTGGAACAAGGTCTGGAAGATTCATCTGATGATTTTCCTCACGGCACTCATCATCACCGACCGTAACAAGCTGCACTGGCTGATTTGGGTGATTGCCCTGTCATTCGGGTTTTATGGCGTGAAAGGCGGCATCTTCACCATCGTCAATGGCGGCGCATATCGTGTCCAGGGGCCCACCGGCACGTTTATCGGGGGCAACAATGAACTGGCCCTGGCGCTGGTGATGACGATTCCGCTCATTCGCTACTTGCATTTGCAGGAAACGCGCAAATGGATCAAGGCCGGGCTTGCCAGTGCCATGGTGCTGACCGGTGTTGCTGCGGTTGGCAGCCAGTCACGCGGCGGCCTGGTGGCGATGGTGGCCATGGGAGCATTCCTGTGGCTTAAAAGCCGGAACAAGATCATTACAGCCGTTTACATGGCTGTTGCGGTTGGTGTGATTGCCTCGGTCATGCCGCAGGAATGGTATGACCGCATGAACACGATCAACACCTACCAGGAGGATCAGTCGGTACAGGGGCGATTCAATGCCTGGCACACGGCGTTCAATGTGGCAAAAGACCGGATCACGGGCGGTGGCTATGAATTGTGGCATCCGCAGGTTTTCCGCCAGTACGCGCCTGACCCATTCAATGTGCGGGATGTGCATAGCATTTATTTTGAAATCATGGGGGAGCAGGGGTTTATTGGCTTTGGCCTGTTCATGCTGCTTGGTTTGATGGCCTGGATTCGCGCCCAGCAGATCATCAAATACTGCAAAAAGGAAATGGACAAGAAATGGGCTGCAGACCTGGCGGCCATGATTCAGGTCAGCCTGGTTGGCTACGCAGCAGGCGGCGCTTTCCTGGGTTTGGGCTATTTCGATTTGCCGTACCACCTGATGATCATCCTGATCCTGGCCGCAAAATTTTCCGGCTTGCTGGAAAAAAGGCTGGGCCCAGTCGTGGGCACATCCGCAAACGTACAGTCTGTCCGTCCCTTTAATTAAGTTGAGGCGAATGCTGGCGTCACAAAATCAGATACAAAAACAGCTGCGAGTGGGCCCATGTTTTTCAAGCTGAAATTGCCCCCGGGCCTGGGTGGCGCATTCTGGATTGCCGTGCTTGTTTTACTGGCTGCCGAATTGGCACTGCATAGCGAACCGGTCCTGCATCGCTATCGTTCCGTCTTTGCCGTGGGCCGGGCAATCGACAAGCTGGATTATGTTGAAACCCATGTGCCGCATGTGCTTTTCATCGGCAACAGCCGGGTGGACAACGGCGTGGACCCCCGCACATTCGACCTGGCGCTGGGCCAACCTGCGTCATCCAGCTTCAATCTGGGTTTGCCGGGCGCCAATGTCATCGTTTACCAGGGGCTTGTCGCTCGCCTGGATGCGCAGGGTTTGCTGGGTGGCCAGGCAATTCGCACTGTGGTGCTGGGTCTGGATGAAAGCGCCCTGCAGGAAGACAACTCGCTCGGGTATGTGGGCTTTCTTGCCGACCGGGGCGCGCTGTGGGCATCCGGGCGCTATCTGGACTGGTTTGGCAACATGCTGCGCTTATGGTCGTACAGTGCGAACCTCCGGCAATTGCGCGAGCCGGAAAAACTCCTCCGGTTTGTTGAAGCCAGTTCAAAAAACATTGAACCTGTTGGCGGCGGTGCGGCCGAGCACCTGGGCTATCGGGCGGGCTTCGGCGCGGCACAGAATCAGGACCAGACTGCGATCCAGGAAGCTGCAGCACATCAACCGCCCGCAGCCGGTACCGAATATTTTTTGTGGCGCGCGATCGACAGGCTGCAGGCGCGGGGGGTGGCTGTTGTCGTCACGGTCCCGCCGCTACGTGACCGGCCTTCGGCTTTCTTTTCACCCGATGCGCATGCCCGACCCTATCGTGCATTGCGGGTGCGACTGGAGCAGCGCGGAGTGACCGTGCTGCCCGAGCCGACGGGCTATACCGTTTCCGAATTCATCAATGCAGGCCATCTGAATGATTCGGGTGCACAGCGTTACAGCACAGTGCTGGGGCGCCAGCTGGCCGTATCCATGGGGCGATGAATCATGGTTTTTAGCTCGCCTTCCTTCATGCTGTTCTTTGCGGTGCTGCTGCTCTTTTATGCAGGCGCCCGCAATTACCGTGAGCGTGCGGCCGTCATCCTGGTGGGCAGCCTGATCTTTTACGCATCATGGAAACCGGTTTATCTCATCCTGCTGGGCATATCGGTCAGCCTTAATTACCTGATTTATTCCGGCCTGTCGGCCACGCGTAGCAAACGGCTGCTGGTGGCCGGGCTGGTGCTGAACCTGGGCTTTCTGGGGATTGTGAAATACCTGGGCATGGCGCTGGACAGTCTGTTTGGACTGGAGGCCTGGCTGGATATGCCGTTCTTCGGTGTGCCGCCTGCATGGGTGGATTGGGCGTTGCCGCTGGGAATCAGCTTTTATACGTTTCATATGCTGTCGGTGATGATTGACGTCTATCGGGGCGAGTGGACGCACCGCATTTCATTTCGCGCCTGGTGGCTGTACGTCAGTTTTTTTCCGCACATGATTGCCGGCCCCATTCTGCGGGCATCCGAACTGGTCGAGCAGCTTGAAAACCTGCAACCGCTGAAAGCGGCCGAACTCAAGCTGGGCGCGCTCATTTTCATGGCGGGTTTGATCAAGAAGGTGCTGTTTGCCGATAACCTGGCACCCCTGGCGGATGAATTGTTCGGTCGTCCGGAAGCGCTCGATTTTTACCTGGCCTGGTTCGCCGCCACAGTATTTGCGCTGCAGATTTATTTTGATTTCTCCGGATACAGCGAAATGGCCATAGGGCTGGCGCTGATGTTTGGCGTGGTGTTGCCGCGCAATTTCCTGCACCCCTATACCAGTCGCAGCCTGCGCGAATTCTGGCAGCGCTGGCACATCACTCTATCGCGTTGGCTGCGGGACTATCTTTATATTTCGCTCGGCGGCAACCGGCATGGCAAATCCCGCAATCTGGCCAACCTGATGATCACGATGTTGCTGGGGGGCTTGTGGCACGGTGCGGCCTGGACCTTTGTGTTCTGGGGCTTTCTGCACGGTGCATATCTGGTATTGCATCGTTTGTTGCTCGATGGCTGCTCCAGAATGGGCGTGCTCGCGGGATCAATCCCATCCCGGGTTTTGTCCGGTCTGGGCTGGCCGGTGACGCTGGTGCTGGTGTGGTTTGCCTGGGTGTTTTTCCGTGCACCCACGTTTCAGGATGCATGGGTGATCAGCTCCGCCATGCTGGGGATGGCGGACACCATGGATACAGTCTCGGTGAGAAGCTATATGCAGATGCTGGTGTGGGGCAGTTTGCTGCTCACCCTGGTCGAACCGCAAATCGAGCGCGGGCTGAAGAGTGGATTGCAGGCATGGACGCGCCTGCATTTTTCACTGCGCGGGACAGCCTACGCCGGACTGGCGCTGATGCTCATTTTCTTTGGCGGGAGCAGCCAGAAATTTATTTATTTTGATTTCTGAGTCGGCACGGCTGCCTATTGATTTCGATAGATCTGCGAACAGCCAGCGAAATTCTGACAGTCGAGCGGGGAATTACGTGGTCGAGGTTGCAGGGAATTCCGCACGGAATCGCGTTTTCCAATGCAAACATTGGGAAACGCAATCGTTCAGTCTGGCTTCATCATGATTCAAGCAGCAAGTGTCGACAGGGGGGAGACATGAACGGGAAGCTCGGGCAGGCTTTAAAACACTTGAAGCGCATTCTGCCCTTGCAGGAGAGACAAGCTGAATGCAGCAGGCAAGTCAGGGCGCTTCATCAACGTATTCTGCGCTCATTTGTTACCAATGGACGCATCCTGACCCGGGAAGAAATGGCACGGTACGTCGACAATCTGGAAGATGCGGTTAGCGTGTTGAAAAATCGTGACATGGTGATTTTTTCCGGGGATGGCGACCCCGTGGGTGCCTATCCATTCACCATGGAAGTACGGGAACATAAGGTCCAGGTCAACGGATATCAGGTCTATGCCATGTGTTCCCTGGATGCCCTGGCGATCAGCCCCATGTTCGGGATGGAAACACAGATTGATTCCCGATGCAGGATCACCGGTGATCCTGTCCACATACGGCAGTCCGGAAAGACAATAGAGAATCTGGATGCGGTGGCTGACCTCCATGTAGGTATTGCCTGGGGAGCGGCAAACGCAGATGCCTGCTGTGCAGACAGCCTGTGTATGGAGATGATTTTTCTAAGAGACGGAAAAGTTGCACAGCAATGGCTTATGGCTGATTGTGGGGACAGGGAAATATTCACTCTGCCGGATGCAGTCGAGTTTGCAAGCCGGTTTTTTGTTCCGCTCGTCTCTAGCGAGTCCCCGTGAACGGAACCGATTCCATCAGTGCTCATTTGCCCGCAGCCACTGTTCCAGCATCATCATTACCCAGATCATCACGCCGTAATAACTGGCGTGCGGGCCACGTTGCATGGCGATCATGTGATCGAGATAGGCTGGCTCGATCCAGCCGCGCTGCTTGAAGTCCGACAGGCTGTCGCCGACGAGGTCGCCTAGCGGAGCGTATTGCGTGCTCCATACGCCAAATGGCAAGCCAAAGCCGTGCTTGGTCTTGGCGATGATTTTTTCCGGCAGCAAGTCGGTCAGCGCTTGTTTGAAGAACCAGCGCAGGGTTTGTCCGCGCACCTTGTAATCCACCGGCAGGGCATTGGCGAAAGCAACCATGCGGTCATCGAGCAGGGGATAGCGCGCTTCGATGCCAGCCGCCTCGGTCATGGTGCCGACCTTGCGCAGGTCGTTGTCAGCCAGCGTGAATTTCAGGTCCAGATGCATCATCCGGTTGATGACCTGATCGGATGCGGTGCGTGAGTACACATCCGTGAGTGCGGAATCTGCAGCCGAAGGATCGATGGAGCGAATGAAGTCGGAGGCAAAAATCTGATCGAGCGGGGTGCGTTTCAGGAAATTATAGGATTCCAGCCGCAGGGGCAGGCCAATCTTGGCCTGATCCACATAACTTCTCAATTTGGACAGGGGAAAATGGCTGGACAGGCCGGGCAGATGCGCAATGGGATCGATCAGTCCGTTGCGCAGCAGTGCGGGCAGGCGGCCGTAGGCTTCAAACAGATGCTGTTTGGCATAGCGTGCGTTGCCGCCAAATATTTCGTCACCCCCATCACCGGCCATCATGTGTTCGAATCCGGCCTCGCGTGCTGCCTTGGCGCAGAAGTAGGTCGGCACGGCGGAGTTGTTGCCAAAGGGCTCATCGTATTCATGCGCGATGACGGGAACCGCGCTGACGATGTCGGCCGGTTTCAGGTAATACTCGTGAGGGCGGCAGCCATACCGTTCGGCGGCACAGCGCGCGTATTCCATTTCATCGAAACCTTCGGCATCGAAGCCAATTGAAAACGTGTCGACCGGGGTGCCGCGTGCGGCAGTGAGTGCACCGACTACGGTTGAACTGTCGGTGCCGCCAGAGAGAAAGGCTGCAGTGGCGGATGCATCGGCAGTGCGTACGGACTGATCCAGTATTTCTCGAAACAGGCGGCGCTGATCATCGAAACTGGCTTCGCTCGGGCCGTAGTCGGCTTGCCAGTAGAAATCGACGTTGAGTTGGCCGTTGTCCAGCGTGACGATCTGTCCCGGCAGCAATTTGCGGATGCTTTGATACAGGCTGCGCGGTGCGGGGATGGTATGGAAATACAGGTAGTCGTATATCGCCTGGGGGTCGATGATGCGCCCTACGGCGGGATGGGCTGCCACATTCTGTACGCTGCTGCCAAACACCAGGTTGCCGCCGCGACAGGCGTAACTCAGCCGTTCCGTCCCCATGCGATCCAGCACCAGGCAGGCCTTTTTCTTGAGCGGATCGAGCACGGCGAAAGCGAAGTTGCCGAGCATCAGGGTGGGCAGTTTTTTGCCGAATCGCATCCAGCCATGTGCAACGGCCACGATCGGCCCCTGGTCGCGGGCAATCATGGCCAGTTCGTCGTCCAGAAACCGCGGGCGGCCGTATAAGGCAGCTGCAAGGCCGTTCTCCACATGGATGCCGGCCTTGCCGAAGCGGGAAGTTGCGGCCAAGCCGAGGACCTGGCTGCTGTGTGCATGCAGCAGATTGTCTGTTGGCATATGGGCCGCCTGGCCCATATGCCTGATCAGGTCCTGATGTGCGCCGTGCTCGCCGAGCCAGCCAAAAATACCATCCATGGTGTGTTGTGCCAGTGTGATGCGGGATAATGTCAGTCAATATAAACGAGCCTGCTGATTGGCACGAATCCTGTAAATGCTGTTTCGGCTTGATCAGGCATCGAATTGATAACGACAACGAGCGCATAAATTTGAGTGCATTTTTTGACAAGGTGACCAAGACGCTGGCGTTTCATGCGCGCCGGCAGCTTCGACGCCTGCGTGAGATACGCTGGATCCTGTCGCCCCGCCCGGCCAGCCGCCCCATCATTGTGGTGGGGTGTTCGCGTGCCGGGACCACACTGATTTACAAGACGCTTTCAGAATCGCACCAGATTGGCAGCCTGCAGCGTGAAACACATGACTACTGGACAGACCTCCACCCCCTGGCGGATAAACACTGGGACACCCATGCACTGACCGCTGCCGATGCGAGCCCGGCAGAACGTGATGCGGTCAGTCGCTATTTTTACAGCTGGACCGGCCAGCATCGCTGGGTCGACAAGAACAACCAGAACGGTTTGTGTGTGCCCTATCTGCATGCATTGTTTCCGGATGCGGTGTTTGTTTTCATCAAGCGCAGCCCTGGCGACAATCTCAATTCGCTGATCGAGGGCTGGCGCAAGCCAGACGAATTCGCGACATGGTCCAAGGATCTGCCTGCGATGGTAGCGGTGGAAGACGGACAACTGAAACAGTGGTGTTTTTTTCTGGCCGAGGGCTGGCGACAGTATGTGAACGCTTCGGTAGAAGAGGTCGCGGCATTTCAATATGCGGCCATCAATCAGGCCATTCTCGACAGCAAGGCCAGCGTGCCTGCGACGCAATGGGTTGAGGTGTTCTACGAGGATTTCCTGCGTGATCCGGCCGGCACGTTTCAGCAGGTGTTCGAAGCTTGCGGGCTGGCGTTCGATGCACGTCTGCAGGCACACTGCGCCGAGGTGCTCGACATACCCTACAACGCATTTTCCGAAATTCGTCTGGACAAATGGAAAGATGGCCGCAACCGCGAAAAGATCGAGCGCGTGTTGCCGCATGTTGCTGAAGTGGCTGCGCGGATGGGCTATCGGTGAGCGTACTGGCGCTGGCATTTGCCGCGGTGTTGCTGTTGTGGGCGGCGGTGCTGCTGGCCTTTGCCGGCCCTTTGGCCGCACGCTGGCGCGAGCCGGTGCTGCGTCAGCCAGTGCTCATCATCGAAAGCGATGATTGGGGCGCGGGGCCGCTGGCGCAGGCTGAGGCACTGATCCGCCTGTCGGCACTGTTGCAGGGTATACGGGATGTGAGTGGCCGTCCGGCGATCATGACACTGGGCGTGATTCTGGAAGTTCCGGATGGTGCGCGCATTGCTGCAAGTGGTGGCGCGGCCTATCACGCGCTGACCCTTGCCGATTCCCGCTTTGCAACAGTGCGCACAGCCATGCTGGCTGGCATCCAGGCCGGTGTGCTGGTGCCGCAACTGCATGGGCAGTCACACTATTGGCCGGCCGCGATTCTGGCTGCAGCCCAGACAGATAGCGACGTGCGTAGCTGGCTCCTGTCGCCCGAACCCGCATCAACCGAAACCTTGCCCCCGTATTTGCAAACCCGCTGGGTAGACGCTGCCCATTTGCCGTCACATTCGCTTGCATCTGAAGCCATACGACAAGCGGTTGAACTCGAAGTGGCAACGTATCAGAGCTTGTTTGGCCGCGTTCCCCGGGTGGCAGTTGCCACTACTTTTGTCTGGAATGAGATAGTCGAGGACGCATGGGCAAAGGCAGGAATCGAGGCCATCGTGACGCCGGGGCATCGTGCCACCAATCGCGATTCCACCGGTCAACCTGGTGGAATCGATGCAACCATGCTGAGTGGGGAATGTTCGCCTGACGGTCCTGTTTATCTGGTGCGGGATGTGTATTTTGAACCAGCCCTGGGACATGGCCCGGAGCGGTTGGTGAAAGGCTTGAACCAGCGTGTCCGGCAGGGCCGGGCGTGCCTGGTTGAAACCCATCGCTTCAATTTCCTGCAATCGCTGGATGCCAGCCTGGCTACGCTGGAGATCGGGCTGAACAGCGCGTTGACTGCCTGCCCGGCATTGCGTTTCATGTCGCCACTGGAATTGGCGCATGCCATGAATGCACGCGATCCAGCCTGGATCGAAACCCGTCTGATGCCGCGCCTGATTGCCTGGCGTGCCCGGCTTGATGAGATACCGCGGTTCCGTCGCGTGGCGCAGCTCAGCGGCCTGGTGTGGCCGCTGGCCTGGCTGGGGCGCGCCGCATGAATCCTGCATTCTCGGTCATCATTCCTGCATTCAACGCGGCTGCAACGCTGGCGCGGGCAATCGAATCGGTGCGCAAGCAGAGCTGGCCCGCCCATGAAATCATCGTGGTCGATGACGGTTCGCAGGACGCTACTGCCGAAATTGCACGCCAGTTCGGCGGCCAGGTACGCCTGATCCAGCAAGCCAATGCGGGCGTGTCGGTTGCACGCAATGCGGGTGCTGCCGTGGCGACAGGCGACTGGCTGGCCTTTCTCGATGCGGATGACTGGTACCGGCCGGATCGAATCAGGTTGCACGCCGAATGGATTGCGGAGGATGCGAACCTGGATTGCCTGACCGGTGACTACGAATACCATGATGCATCCGGCACGCTGTTGGGAACCTCGATGGCGCAGCATGAATCCGGTCGCATGGTGCTTGCCCGCGCCGCTGGAGCATCGCGCGTGGTGATGGAGCGCCCCGCCGAACTGGCAGCTTTTGTGGCCGACCATTTCGGCGATACCCATACGCTGTCTGTGCCGCGCAGCCGCTTCATCAAGCTGGGCGGTTATCCAACCGGATTCAAGGTGTGCGAGGACGTGCACTTTCTGACGCGACTGGTTGCGCAAAGCCGTCGCATCGGTGTGATCTGCCAGAGCCTTGGGGTGTATGTGATCCATGACGGCAGCGCCACGCGCCGTAACCCGGTGGCATCACAACGAGAAAATGTGCGCACGCTGACCGACCTGATGCGTCTGGCAAACAATTTTCCCTTGCCGGTCAGGCAGGGGATTGCGGCGCGGATGCGAAATGCCAGGTACAACCTGGGATGTGCCTTGAGTAAAAGTGGTCGCCGGTTCGCAGCGGTAAATGCCGTGCTGCCTACGTTTACCTCGCATCCGGACTGGCAAAGCCTGCGTGCCGTGCTGTCGATGCTGAAGGGGTGATGCCGTGAATCGCCTGCTGGTGCTGACCGAGTTGTTTCTGCCGACCAAAGGCGGAACGGCGGTATGGGCCGCTGAGGTATACAAGCGCCTTGGCGGCAAGGACATTCATATCGTGACGGCTGATGTGCCGGGTGCCGCAGCAGTGGATGCGGTGCATCCCAATACCATTCATCGGCTGAGTCTCAAACGGGTGCCCTGGCTGCGCCCTGAATCATTGGCGATGTATGCGCGTTTCTTCTTCAAATCGCTGGGGCTGGCGCTCACCCGGCGTTTCGATGCGGTTCATGCCTTTCGTGCCCTGCCTGAAGGCCTGGTGGCGTGGGCGGTGGCACGTCTGACTTTCAGGCCTGTGGTGATTTACGCGCATGGTGAAGAACTCACCACCTGGGGACGTGGCGGCAAATACAAGGCCATGTGTTTTGCCTTGCGCCATGCCGACCGGATTGTCGCCAACAGTGAGCATACGCGCGATACCTTGCTGGGAATGGGCATTGATGCGGCGCGCATTGCGATCATTTATCCCGGAGTGGATGTGTCGGTGTTCAGGCCCGGCCTGGATGTCACAGGCTTTCGCGAACAACTGGGGATTCGCGCCGACGACAAACTGGTGTTCTCGGTTGGACGCCTGTCACGCCGCAAGGGATTCGATCAGATGATTCGTGCCGTGGCTCTGCTCCGGAATGAAGCGATTCCAGTGCACTACGTCATCGCGGGAATCGGTGAAGATGCCGGATATCTCGATGGCTTGATGGCGGAGCATCACCTGCAGGGCATGGTTCACCGCATAGGAGCGGTCAGCGAAACCGACCTGCCGCGCTGGCTGAATGCCTGCGATATATTTGCCATGCCCAATCGCGAGATCAATGGCGACAATGAAGGCTTCGGCATGGTGTTCATCGAAGCTGCAGCGTGTGGCAAGCCCAGTCTGGCCGGTAGGGCCGGTGGCACCGGCTCGGCGGTGTTGCATAATCAAACCGGGCTGCGGGTGGATGGTAACGAAATTGAGGCCGTGGCCGGTGGCTTGCGCCTTCTGCTGCAACAGCCTGAATTGACCGCCACTTTGGGCCAGGCTGCATTGCGGCGTGTCGAGCAGGAGTTTGCCTGGGAACGGGTGGCTGAAAAAACACGGCAGCTGAAAGCAGCAGGAAATTGACCATATCTATCGTTCATGACTAATCGACAACCTTCGTGGCCGGTCGCCGTTTTCGCGCATAACGAGGCGCGCAACATCATCGCTTGCCTGGATAGCCTGCAATCCGCAGCGGCCTCCCCATGCGAATGCCATGTTCTGGCCAATGCCTGTGCAGACGAGACGGAGGCGCTGGTGCGTGAATACAGTGCAAGCCACCCGAATGTGCATCTGGTGTCGATTGCGCTGGGCGACAAGGCCAATGCCTGGAACGTGTTCGTGCATGAGGTTGCGCCACGCAATGCAATGCATTATTTTTTCATTGATGGCGATGTCCGGGCTGCACCGGGTTCGCTTGATGCCATGGCGCAGGCGCTGGCGCATCATCCGCAGGCCAACGGTGTTTCCGCCTTGCCCAGAAGCGGGCGTGGCCTTGATGCATTTCAGCGTGACATGCTGAAGGACAATGGCGTCGCTGGAAATCTGTATGGGCTCCGCGGGACTTTTGTTGAGCGTATTTGCCAACGAGCGATCCGGATGCCTGTCGGTACCATCGGCGAGGATGCCTTGATGGGCGCCATGTTGAAATGGGATCTGCGCGGGGACGTTCGCTGGGACGATAGCAAGGTTGTCGTGGCGCAGGAAGCCGGGTTTGAGTTCGACTCGGTATCTCCCTGGCTGCCGCGCGAATGGAAGAAGTACTTCAGGCGCCGCGTGCGCTACAGTGTGAGGGGGTATCAGAACAAAATGCTGGGGCGTGCCATCCAGCCCGGCGGTTTTGAATCACTTCCGCAGCAGATCGGGGACTTGTACCCACTTTATCCCGATGTGCTTGAATTGGGTTGGCGGGGCGTGGATACCTTTTTCGATTGGCTGGCGATCCGGGAAATCAGGACATCTTCTTAGACAAACGCATGTTTGAATCAAAAAGGAAGCGTTGAATGTACCTTGCTGAAAAAAGTGTCTGGATGCTGCTTGGCATGTTGCTCGCCATTCCATCTGCCATGGCCGCCTGGGAGCCCAGTGCGGCTGAAATGGCCGCATTGCCCACTTATTGCGCGGCGCGTTTTAAAGAAGGCTCGGAAGACTTCAAAAGCTGGCGTTCAAGCATGGGCAGCGATTTTATCCATGTCCACCATTATTGCGCCGGCCTCAATTTTCTGAATCGGGCACGCGGCATGTCTTTGTCAAAGACCCGGGGGGTATTGGGTGCCGCGGTCGGGGAGTTCGACTATGTGTTGAAATATGCTGCCCCGGAGTTTTCTTTGCGCGCGGAAATCCTGATGAATCGCGGGATTGCACTGTCGATGCTGAAACGGAACGGGGAAGCCGTCGGCAACCTGCTCAAGGCGATCGAACTGGATCCCAGGCAGCCGCGTGCCTATATGGCGCTCACCGATCTATACGCAACATCAAACAATCGCAGCAAGGCACTTGAAACCGTGACAGAGGGGCTGCGCCACAATCCCGACACCCGCAGCCTGCAGCGCCGCTATACCGAACTGGGCGGAAAGCTGCCCTATCCGGCAGCGATTGCACCTGTAGTCGCCGAGCCGGTTGTCTCCAGACCGGTGGTGGATGCCGTGGAGGCTTCCCCAGCCGATTCCGCTGCGAAAGCCGAGACCATGCCCGAGGAATCGTTTCCAACCCCGCCGCCAATCGGTTCGCCCACAAATCCCTACTGCCGGTTCTGTCCGTAACCGGCATCTTCCCCAGGCGATTGGCCCGAAGCGTATATGAACGTCTGCAACCGGGCCCACAAATCGGCTTTAACCTGGGGGTGCAAACCGGAAACATCGTGCTGGCAGGCAGGGTCTGTTTCCAGGTCGAACAGGCGAAGTTCATGGCCTGCTTCCAGCGGTTGGCACACGAGTTTCCATCGCCCATGCCGGATCATCCGGTCTTTGGCG
The DNA here is from genome assembly GCA_024710445.1 of Thiobacillus sp. GTDB lineage: Bacteria > Pseudomonadota > Gammaproteobacteria > Burkholderiales > Thiobacillaceae > Thiobacillus. Next base: position 3,255 of record JANJUT010000156.1, on the reverse strand, counting down.
GCGAGAATGGCTTCATGGTATTCGGGCTTGATTGCCAACGTGCCACTGGAGCGATCGGGTACTTCCAGCAACTCCAGCAGATTTGGATAACGCAGATGCTGGTCTGGCAAGCCGGGAATGTCGGCAATCCAGATACCGGTTTCGTTGAAGGCATCAAGGTTCGGGCAATCTCCGCCAGCGGTGAGGCAGTCCACAAGAGACGTCCCTTCCGTGTTGGCCGATACGGGAATCTTGGCAAGTTCAAGCAGGGTGGGCGCCAGATCGATGGACCGCACTACCGTGGCCATTGTTCCGCATGCGGCATGGCGGGGGTCACGGATCACAAGCGGAATGCGCGGACTGAAATCGCCCACTGCCGAGTTTCCCTGCCCCCAGGTGTCATGTTCGAAAAACTCCATGCCGTGGTCGGAATAAACCACAACAACGGTGTTGTCTGCGAGCCCGCATGTTTCGATGTGAGCCAGCATTTTTCCCACCTCGTCATCAAACTGGGCCACACAGCCATCGTATAGATCGATGATTTGATCGAGATCGAATTCTTCCTTCGGCGCGCCTTGCCGGCGAATAATCTCGAATGGGTCGGTAAGTTGCGCCATCGCAAACTTGGATTCGCCAGCGTAACCAGGGTTGGTGAAGCGTGTGTACCACGGCCATTCAGACGCAAAAGGGGGGTGCGTGGTTGAATAAAATACATTCAGGAAAAAAGGTTGCGCATCTTTTGCCAGGCGCGACACCAGGCGGCGCGCACGCTTGCCCAGTGGCTGGGTCAGGGGGACGCCACCCAGGTAATACAGTTCAGGCAGGAGCATGCGCCCCAACCGGTTATGCGTGAATAAAGATACAAACAGGCGCAGGTCCTTGGGGCCCTGGCGTATCAGATACTTCAGGTTCCACTGGTCTTCTGGCAGATCGGTGTAGTCGAATCCGAATGAGTACTTTCCGAGATCGGCGCCACACCAATCCGAAATGGCGGCAGTGCGGTAACCGGCCTGTTTGAGCTGGGTCGGCAGGGCATCCACTTTCAGGCGCGTGTTTTCATCGCTGGAAAAATTGTCACGGATGCCATGCGTATGCGGCCAGGTTCCCGTGAGCATGGAAATCAGGCTGGGCGCAGTGCGTGCGCACGGTACGTAGCAGTTGGCAAACAGGGTGCCGGAGGCCGCCAGCTGATCAATGTGCGGTGTCAGTGCACGCTGATAACCGAGTGCCCCCAGGCGGTCAGCACGCAGGGTGTCGGAACCGATCATCAGGATATTGGGCGGCATGTCTGGATTGCGCCCTGGCCGTTTGCGCGGTGCCCGGGACTCGGGTTGCCAACTGGCCCAGGCAATGGTTCCTGAAAAAAACAGGGTGCCCGACCACAGCGCAATTAAAGGCCCGACCTGATTGCTTTTCACCAACGCCCAGGAGGCGGCCACAAACAACCCTCCGGTCACGCCTGCACCCAGATACTGGATGCCTTGTATGCGCGCAGGCGTCATCCAGTTCCACAGGCCATGCAAGCGGCTCATGCGGTAGTGCATCGACGCCACCAACAGGCCCGGGTTGTAACGCAGCTTGCGGACAAACTGCAGTGCAAATGCACCCAGCACACCCAGCATGGCTGCGATAAAAGCCAGCCCTTTCGACCAGCTGGTATCGAGAATCGTGCTGAGCATGAAATACAGCACCACACCGCCCCCCCCGGTGAACAGCATCAGCATGAATGTCCAAACCGACAGTCGCGCCAGCGCATACAGGGTGTAACGCCGGTAGTGCGTGAGCACTTCTTCGCGGATCCGCGGCCCTGTCTGCGAGAAATCGAGCAGCGATTTGGCCAGCACTGCGGCTGTTCCTATCCCGGCTACGCCGATGGCAGGAAGAAGCCCGACCCATTTTGCGTCGCCGCTCGCGAACCATGCGACCAGGCCACACGCGGTGGTCAAAATGGCCAGCCATGTGACGCACAACATACCGTGTTCGAGCGGGAGCGGCAGGTGTTTCCCGCGATATCCCGATTCGCTGCGGCCCTGGATTTCACCCAGTGCAGCTGCGGTGCGAACCCAGAAGAAACGTCGCTTGGCCCAGGAAAAACTGAAAACACTGTGAAAACAGTATTCCGCCAGTTTCCGCCACATATAAAGGGGAACAGAGCCCCCGCCATGGATGCGCGCGGTTGAGCGGGTACGCTGATAGCTCTTCTTCAGCAAATAGCCAAGTTGCAACCGTTCGGTATCGACATAATGATGCTGGACGATATCCGGTGAATACTGGCAGCGCTCACCCCGTGCCAGTGCGCGCAATACATATTCGCTGTCTTCGCCCCCTCCCAGATCATGCCCGTGGGGCCCTAGCTCGGTGGAGAACTTTCCGGCCAGTCCGAAAACGCGCCGGCGAACGATCAGGTTGCCGCCACCGGGAATGGGGCCTGTTTCGGCGGTGATGATGTCGGGCTTGCCGCCCTGGTCATAGCGGGGAACCGGCAGCGGGTAAATGCGGTAAGCCCCTTCGTCATGAACCCACCCCGGCTCGCTGCCGTCCCAGTCTGGCAGGATCCGGCCGCAATACAGACCCGCTTCCGGCCAGGTGGTCGCCGCATGTTCGATGGCGATCAGGTAATCTTCATCAACCCGGTGATCGTCGTCGACAAAGGCGGTAAGTTCCGATTCGATGGTCGGAATGGCTTCATTCAGCGCATAAGACTTCCCGGGCGTGGAAACTTCGATCACGCTGAGCGGCAACCAGTTGTTTTCGGCTTGTTGGGCTTGATAAGCCTGCATCAAGGCAACCGTATCGTCCGTGCAGGCATTGGCCGCAACCAGAATATGCACCGGCATGGACGGACGCCGCGCCCGATTAAGCGACGCCAGGGCTTTTTGCAGCAACCCGGCCCGGTTGTGCGTGCAAATGAGGATGGTGAGCCGGGTCACTTGTATTTGGGCTTGAGCCGCTTCCAGAATGCGGTGAGCAGCATGTTATGCAGACGATACGCAGCCTTTACGATCAATGGCGGCGGCTTGGCGGGCGTGATGACTTCAAATCCAAACTTGTGCAAGGTGTTGCCGGCAACGCTCTCGAAAGCATGGATCTGGAACGCACTCATTTTTGAGTGCCATTTTCCTGCGTTACTGATTTTAAGTGGTTCGTGCACCAGAGGGGTTTTACCCGGGTCATCCACTGAAACGACATCAAACAACTCGGAGGTGTACGCCTCTCCGAGAAACTCGCAGATCTGCTTCATGCTGTCTTGCGGATGAGTGAGCAGGTCTTCATAGC
>JANJUT010000087.1 GCA_024710445.1 Thiobacillus sp. | reverse complement strand
CATCGCGGCATGATGGAAGTCTATGCCACCGAGGGCAAGGACAAGACCGTGTGGCAGCCGCGTCCGGCCGATCCCGAACTCGAAGCCGAAATGCTGCGTCGCCTGATGCTGCGTTTTGGCGTGGAAGAAAGCCGTGCCGAGACGCTGCTGGCCAAGCAGCAGACGCCGGAGCAGGCGCGCGTCATCAAGGATGCGGGCATGGCCGTGCTGGAAATGGACGAGGGCTTCGACCGTGCCTGGCGTCGCGTGGGCCTCGCGCTGGATCGCGTCGGCTTTGCGGTGGAAGATCGCAACCGTTCCAAGGGCGTGTATTTTGTGCGCTATATCGACCCCGAGATCGACAATAACAGCAAGCGCGATGAGGGCGTGTTCGCCAAGTTCGCCTTCTGGCGCAGCAAGAAAGAGCAGTCTTCGCCACAGTTGCAGATCGTGGTCAATGAAACAGGCGAGAAGAGCCGCGTCAGCGTGAGCGGCGCCGGCAACAAGCCGGTCGACGCCAGCACGCAGACGCGCATCATCAATCTGCTGCACAAAGAACTGAAGTAATGCGGGACCGGGTTTGATGCGGTTTGCCAGCCTTGGCAGCGGCAGCGAAGGCAATGGCCTGGTGGTCGAAGCCGGCAGCACCCGGGTGCTGATGGATTGCGGCTTTGGTCTGGCCGACAGTGTGGCGCGACTGGCCCGGCTGGGCCTGCAGGTTTCCGACCTGGCGGGCATCGTGGTCACCCACGAACATGGCGACCATATTGGCGGAGTGGGGCGACTGGCGCGCAAGCACAAATTGCCGGTATGGCTGACTGCCGGTACGCTGGCGATGGCGCAGGATCTCGACGGCGTGGTGGTGCAGGTGATCGACAGCCATGCCGCGTTTGCGGTCGATGACCTGGAAATCCAGCCGTTTCCGGTGCCGCACGATGCGCGTGAACCGGTGCAGTTTGTGTTTGGTGATGGCAATCGCAGACTTGGCGTGCTGACCGATACGGGGTGCAGTACGCCGCATATCGAGGCCATGTTGAGCGGGGTCGATGCGCTGGTGCTGGAGTGCAACCACGATGCCGTCATGCTGGAAAACGGGTCGTATCCGGTTGGCCTCAAGCGCCGCGTCGGCGGGCGTTTTGGCCATCTGGAAAATAGCCAGGCGGCGGCGCTGTTGCGACAATTGAAGCACGACGGGTTGCAATGCGTGATGGCTGCTCATGTGTCACGCAAGAACAACACCTCCGCCCTGGCGCAGCAGGCGCTGGCCCAGGTACTGAACTGCGCGGACGAGGACGTGCGCGTGGCCTGCCAGTCGGCAGGATTTGACTGGATCCGGATGTAGACCGGGTCGGATTTAACTGGATAAACATTGACGACTTTTGCTGAACTCGGGCTTGCCCCCGACATCCTGCGTGCCCTCGACGAGATGGGTTACGCGACACCGACGCCGATTCAGGAACAGGTGATTCCGCTGGCCCTGCAGGGGGGCGACATTCTGGGTGCGGCCCAAACCGGCACCGGCAAGACGGCTGCGTTTGCATTGCCGCTGATCCAGCGCCTGCTGCCGTTTGCCAACCACGGCACCTCACCCGCCAAGCATCCCATCCGCGCCCTGATCCTGACGCCCACGCGCGAACTCGCGATCCAGGTAGAAGAAAGCGTCAAGGCCTATACCAGGCACGTGCCGTTGCGTTCGCTGGTCGTGTTCGGTGGCGTCAACATCAATACGCAGATTCCCATCCTCAAGGCAGGCGTCGAGATTCTGGTGGCCACGCCGGGCCGCCTGCTCGACCATGTGCAGAACAAGACGCTGATGCTGAACCAGGTGAACACGCTGGTGCTTGACGAAGCCGACCGCATGCTCGACATGGGCTTCATGCCCGACCTCAAGCGCATCATCGAACTGCTGCCGCCGCAACGGGTGAACATGATGTTCTCGGCGACCTTCCCGGAAGAAATCCGCAAGCTGGCCGACAGCATCCTCAAGAATTCCACCTTCATCGAAGTGGCGCGCAATGCCACTGCGGTCACGGTCACGCAGGTGGTGCATCCGGTGCATCACGAGCGCAAGCGGCAACTGCTGGCGCACCTGATCAAGAGCCGCGACCTGAGCCAGGTGCTGGTGTTCACCGGGACCAAGCTTGGCTGCAACCGGCTGGCCAACGAACTCAACAAGCTTGGGTTGCACGCCGACGCCATCCATGGCGACAAAACCCAGCAGGAACGCATCAAGGCATTGGATGCGTTCAAGGCTGGAACCATTCGGGTGCTGGTGGCCACCGACGTGGCTGCGCGCGGCATCGACATCGAAGCATTGCCGTACGTCGTCAACTACGACCTGCCGCATAACGCCGAGGATTATGTTCACCGCATCGGCCGTACCGGTCGCGCTGGTGCGCTGGGCGAAGCCATCTCGCTGGTGAGCGAATCCGAAACGCGTTACCTCCGGGATATTGAAAAGCTGATCGGCAGTACACTGTCGCCGGTGATCGTTCCTGGATTCGAACCCGGCGCCGCCGATGTGCCGGTGTACGAATCGCGTCCGCGTCGCTCGGATCGCGCTTCCGATCGCCCCGATCGCCCCGAGCGCACTGCACGCCCGGAACGCAGTGCGCCACGCCCCAAATCGCCGCCGTCGCACGATGCCCTGTTCGATGCGCCTTATGTGCCAAGGGAAACGCCGCGAACCGACAGCTCGCCGGCGACACCGGTGCGTTCGTCGCCCCACAAGCAGGTAGCGGCCTTGTTCCGCAGGCCGGTCAAGCCCGAATCCTCTGGCCAGTGAGCTGGGAAATTCTGCTGCTGGGTGTGTTTGGCGGGGCGGGCTGGTACTGGTACGCGGGCATGCAGGCGCGCGAGCAGGCCATTGCCGTCGGCCGCCGTTCCTGTTCCGATGCCAACCTGCAGTTTCTCGATGAGAGCGTGGCCTTGAGCCGAACCCGTTTCGCGCGCAACAGCAGCGGCCAGTTGCAATTCCAGCGCGACTACCGCTTCGAGTTTTCCGATACGGGCAACAACCGTCGTCCGGGTGTGGTGCGCATGCTTGGTGACCGTGTCGAATGGATCAGCCTGGACGGGGAATGGCAGGCGGGCCGGGCGGCGAGCGTTACCCGGCTGGGGGATTGATCAAGCGCAGAATCCGCTGCAGTCATCTGTTTGCGGTTCGTGCCAGGATTTTATTCCTGTTCGATTTCCAGAATCGCCAGGCTGATCTGTTGCCCCAGGTTGAGTTCCCACTCTGCCCAGCCTTTATAAGCCTTGAGCTTTTTGGCAATGACCGGTTTCATCTCAAAATCGCTTTTGCCTTCGTCATACATGCGACGTACTTCTGACATCAGTATGTCAAACCAGGCTTTCTGCGCCACGACCAGGGTGCGGTCGCCGGTCTTGCCATGGCCGGGCACATAGACCCTGGTGTCGAGCGCGAGCGCCTGGTCGGTGGCCTTCATCACCCCCTTGAACGTGCCGTCGCGCAGATTCATCACCTGACGGTTCAGCACATTGTCGCCGGTGAAGAGGATGCGGTCTTCGGCCATCTCGATCATCAGGTCGGTCTTGCTGTGCGCATCAGTCGAGGAATGAATGCGGAAAGTCTTGCCACCGATTTTGAATGCCTGGCCATTGGCCGCCTCGACGGTGGGAATCTCGGCGCGTGTGCCGTCGGTATATCCGCCGGTCATGTCCGACATCATCTTGAGCCAGAAGGCGTCGGCTCCATTCTTGGCCTGCCTGATCATGTCGGGATGGGCAATGATGGTGGCCTGGGGCCAGGTTTCCAGAATTGCCTGATTACCAAGCCAGTGGTCGCCGTGGACGTGGGTATTGAATACATGGGTGACAGGTAGCTTCGTCGTCTTGCGCAACTGCGCCACGACCATGCGGCCAGCCTGTACGCTGGAACCCGGATCAATCACCACCACACTATCTGCCGTGATCACCCAGGCCGGATTGTTCATGAAACCCTGGTTGGCCCTGGATGGCACGCCTTGTGGCCCGTGGATGACATAAGTGTTGGCACTGACCTTTTGCGCCGGGTAGGTGCGAATGACATCTTTAGACCCTGCCAGCACGGGGCTGCAGACAATGAGGGCCGCAAGCAGGGTAACAAGGCGCATGGGAATTCTCCGTTCAGATCAAAAGCCAAACATACACAGGTTGAATGGCAGGTTGAATGGTCAAAAAAATTACCACCACTTCTCGAAAATAATGCGGTTCATCGGCACGCCCAGATCATGCAACAGCATGCTCATGTCCTCCACCATGCCCTTGGGACCGCACAGGTAATAGAGCGTATCGTCCGGCACATCGAGCGCATGCAGCTTGACCGGATCGATGCGGCCGGTCAGGCCGTGCCAGTTGGCGTCGGGTTGCGTCACGGTAATGCTGACGTGCAGATTGTCGTGCGCATGAACGGCTGCCTCGATCTCGTCGCGGAACAGGATTTCGCGACTGTTCGACACGCTGTAAACCAGATGCGTCTGCGTCGGCAAACCCGCATCACGCACATGGCGGAAGATGGACAACAGGGGCGTGACACCCACGCCGCAGCCGATCAGCACCACGTTGTCGCTCATCTCGGG
>JANJUT010000076.1 GCA_024710445.1 Thiobacillus sp. | reverse complement strand
CGCTGCGCCAGATGGTGGGCATGGGGTTGGGGATGACGCTGTTGCCGGCGCTGTCGGTCGATGCCGGGCCGCGCGTCAGCAAAAAAACGGTTGAAATCCGGCCGTTCAGGAAGCCTGTTCCCGGCCGCACGATCGGACTGGTGTGGCGCAAGCGTGCGCCGTTTCCCGAAACCTTCGCGCGTCTCGCCGCAACCCTGAAAGACCATTTGCCTGCTGAAGTGGAGCCGGTCTGATCCGCCGCCTGTTTCAGGCTACTGCCACGCTTTTCACCTGCGCCACCACGGCCATGCCGGGCTGCAGACTCAGTGCATGCGCCGACTTGCGGGTGATGCGCGACAGCAGCACACAGTCTTCCAGCGCCAGGCGCACCAGCACCTGGCCCGGTGCATCGTCGGCGATTTCCAGGATGCGTGCAGGCAGCAGGTTGAGGATGCTGGTCTGGTTTGGCGGGGACAGCGTCAGACTGACATCGCGCGCGGCCACCCGCACGCGCAGTGGCTCGCCGGGGGTGCCATGCAAACCGGGCAGTTCGAAGGCGATGCCCTGACGGGCAACATGGGTGAGCTGAAATGCGGGGTCATGCGAGACCACGGCGGTGTCGATGACCGTGCTGGCGGTGTCGCGGTGCGCCAGCGGCAAGTCGAGCCGGGTCAGGCCGTCGACCAGCGGTCCCTGGTAGACGATCTTTCCTGCCTCGATCAGCAGCAGGGTGTCGGCCAGCCGTGCCACTTCGTCGAGCGCGTGGCTGACATAGATGATCGGCAATTCGAGCTGCCGATGCAGCTGCTCCAGGTAGGGCAGGATGTCGGCGCGACTCGCTGAATCCAGTGCCGACAGCGGTTCGTCCATCAGCAGCAGGCGCGGACTGGCCAGCAGCGCCCGGCCGATGGCGACACGCTGGCGCTGCCCGCCTGAGAGTTGCTGCGGGCGATGCATGAGCAGGGTTTCCAGACCGAGCCATTCGACCACATCGTTGAAGCCGATGCGGCGCTCGGCAGCCGGCACCCGCTTCCAGCCATATTCCAGATTGCCGCGCACGCTCAGGTGCGGGAACAGGCTTGCTTCCTGGAACACATAACCGAGTGCGCGGCGGTGGGTGGGGATGAAGCGGCGGTCGTCCTGCCAGACTTCGCCATTGACGATCAAGGAACCGGGCGCGCGGTCCAAGCCGGCGATCAGGCGCAGCAGCGTCGTTTTCCCTGATCCAGATGGACCGAACAAGGCGGTGACGCCACGCAAGGGTAGGCTGAGTTCGGCATCGAGTTCGAAGCTGCCGAGGGTGGTGCGGAAGTGCGCGTCGATTGTATTCAAGTGATCTGTGTTCATGTGGTCGTGCGCTGCCATTGGCCGCTGTGTCGCCCGAGCATCAGCAGCACCACAAAGGAAAACACCACCAGCCCGGCCGACAGCAGGTGCGCCTGGCCGTATTCGATCGCTTCGACGTGGTCGTAGATCGCCACCGACAGCACACGCGTCTCGCCCGGAATGTTGCCGCCGAGCATCAGCACCACACCGAACTCGCCCACGGTGTGGGCAAACGCCAGCACCGCGGCGGTGATGAAGCCGGGTCGCGCCAGCGGCACCGCCACGCTCCAGAAGCGATCCCACAGCGAGGCGCGCAGCGTGGCGGCGACTTCGAGCGGACGCGCGCCGATGGCGGCAAAGGCGTTGGTGATCGGCTGCACCGCGAACGGCAGCGAAAAGATGACCGAGCCCACCACCAGGCCGCCGAAGGTGAAGGGCAGGGTGTCCATGCCCAGCGCCTGCATCCACTGGCCGATCATGCCCCTGGGGCCGAGCAGCACCAGCAGATAAAAGCCGAGCACGGTGGGCGGCAGCACCAGCGGCAGCGACACCAGCGCGGTAACCGTGGCACGCCAGCGGGTTTGCGTGTGCGTGAGCCACCACGCCAGCGGGGTCGCAATCAGCATCAGCAGCAGCGTGGTGACGGCAGCCAGTTGCAGCGTGAGGGTGATCGCCGATACATCGGCGCTGGATAAGTTCATGTCTTATTGATTCGGCCTGATGAAGTTTGAAGTGATATTGAAAGCCGGCTTGCCCCAGCTCTGTGAGACCGTGCGGGAGGACGAATCAATAAGCATTAAAAACAGCGTTCTATTGAAGCGGCTCCACGAACTGACCGACCCAGGACAACGCAAGAAACATTTTACGGATTCAAACATCACCTGGCCGCCTCAATAGCGTTCGTAGCCATAGCTGCGGATGACGGAAATCGCGGCCGGCGTATTGAGATAGTCGAACAATGCACGTGCGGCTGCATTGCGCTCGCCGCGTTTCAGCAATGCGGCGTCCTGGCGGATGGGCGCGTGAAGCGTGGCAGGCACTTGCCAGGCTGAGCCGCCGGTGAGCTTGCCGTCCAGCATCACCTGCGACAGCGCGACAAAGCCGAGCTCGGCATTGCCGCTGGCAACAAACTGATAGGTCTGTGCGATGTTTTCACCGATCACGAATTTGCTTTGCACGCTGTCGCTGAGTTTGAGCCGGGCCAGTGTTTCAGATGCGGCCAAACCGTAAGGCGCCAGTTTGGGATTGGCAATCGCCAGCCGTTGAAAGCGGTTTTGCCGCAGCACCGTATCGCTGCCATCGACCAGTGCCGGGTTGGCGCTCCATAAAACCAGTCTGCCGATGGCATAGGTCTGGCGCTGGATGGCGTCGCCCTCGCGCAGCAGCCGGGCCGGTGTTTCATCGTCCGCCGCCAGCAAGATGTCGAAAGGGGCGCCATGTTTGATCTGCGCATAAAATTTGCCGGTCGCGCCGGACGACAGCGTGAGCGTGTGGCCGGTCGCCTGTTCAAACTGCGTTGCCAGCTGCTTCATTGGCACAGCAAAATTGGAGGCCACCGCTACATGGGCCTGCCCGGCATGAGCCATCGAGCAGGCGAAGGTGGTCAGCATCAACACGGCGAGTCGAAGAGGCGAGTGCATCAGGTTTCCCGGGGTTCCCGTTGCGCAAGGACGATTCATGGGTGCGATGATAGCCGGACAGCCGCTGGCGAGTCGAAATCATGTGACGGAATGGTGGGGGTATATCGCGCTGATGCACAGCCGATAGCGCTTTAAAACCGGGCCACAATCCGGATTCGTTTAGAATCGAATCACCGTGAAATTCACCCTGTATTTTTCTCTTGCATGCCTGCCGTTATGGTCTCTGACAGGCCATGCCGACTCGCTCGACCTGCCTGAGCGGCCGGGGGCATTCTGGCTGCGCCTCGATGCCCTGCCTGCCCCGCAGCAGCAGTCGGCTGCGCCCACCGATACCCTGCGTTTCGACAGCCTGTCCGCACTGACCGAGCATGCGCTGCGCGAGCGTCCCGAATCGCGCGCCGCCTGGCTCGGCATTCAGGCCGAAGCGGCGCGGCTCGATGCCGCACGCGCCGAAAACTGGCCGACGTTGACCGGACAATTCAGTTTCACCCGCAGCCGTTCACTGTCGAGTTCCGGTGCGTCGGTGCCCACCCTGCATCGTTATGGTCCCAGCCTCGGCCTGTCGTATGTGGTGTATGACTTTGGCGCACGTGCCGCCAGCATCGATGCCCAGCGTTACCAGCTCATCGCCAGCCTGCTGAACGGCAACCGCGTCCTGCAGGATACGATTGCCGAAGTCGAAGCAGCCTATTTTGCCGTGCTGGCGGCGCGGGCGCAGGTGAACGCGCAGACGCAGCAGGAAATCGCATTGCGAGCCAGTCTCGATGCAGTCAATGTCAGGCTGCAAAGCGGACTGGCTGCCCGCGCCGATCAACTGCGCGCGCGTGCGGCGCTGGCCGAGACCACACTTGCGCGCCAGGCGGCGGAGCGCGACCGGGTCAAGGCCGAGGCCGGACTCAAACAGGCAGCTGGCATTGCACAGACGGACACGATTTCACTCGACTGGGAAACAGCGGCGCCGACCGTGCCGGAAGCCGGGGCCCTGCTGACTGACCTGCTGGCCGAGGCGGCACAGCGGCGTCCCGATCTGCAGGCCTTGCAGGCCACGGCCGCGCGTGCGCGTGCGGAAGCAGACGGTGCGCGGGCGGCGCGCTGGCCCAGCGTGTCGCTGACAGCCAACACCGGACGCACTTTTTTCCTGGAAGACGAGCGGACGCCTTCGAGCACCTATAGCGTTGGCGTGAACCTGTCGCTGCCGCTGTTCGACGGCGGGCGGCTGGCGGCGCAGGCACGCGCGGCCGAACGCGATGCCGAACGGCTGCAGGCCGAGGCGGAAATCCAGGGCAATCAGGTTGCGCGCACGGTGGCCGAGGCCTATCACGATGTACGTCATGCCCACCTTCAGCGCGAAGGCGTGGCGGTACAGTTCGACAGCGCCAGCGAATCGGCGCATGCGGCCGAAGCACGTTACACCGCAGGTGTCGGCAGCCTGCTGGAATGGTTGACCGCGCAGGCCGACCTGGCCCGTGCGCGGCAAGGTGCCGCCCAGGCCGAGGTCGACTGGTTGACCGCTTTTTCCCGATTGAGCCATGCACTGGGGCGTCTGCCCGCGGTGTCTCCCAGGACGAGTACGCCATGAAATTGCGCATCTTTCTCATCATTATCGTGCTGGCATTGGTCGCCGGTGTGGCCTATCGCATCCAGCATCAGGAATCGGATGGCGACAAGCAAGGCGGCGACCGCGCGCTGAGCGTCAGGACCGTGCCGGTGGCGGTGCGGGATTTTCCGCGGGTGATCGACCTGCCTGGCACGCTGGAGGCGGCGCAGCAGGTTGCCATCGTCGCCCAGGTGGGCGGAGCGGTGCTGAAGCAGCATGTGCAGGAAGGCGATTCGGTGCGTGCCGGGCAGGCGCTGTTCAGCCTGGATGCGCGGCCGGCGCAGGCGCGCATGGCGCAAAGCCAGGCCGCACTCGCCGGCGCCCGCGCCGAAACCGCCGAGGCGGAAAAGAAGCGGGAGCGCCTGGGCCCACTATTGCAGCCGGGCTACATCAGCCGTCAGGAATTTGACGATGCACAATTGGCGCTGGAGGCTGCACGTGCGCGCGCCGGCACCGCGCGTGCCGAACTGGAAGCGGCATTGCTTGATGCCCGCTACGCGGAGATTCGCGCGCCGCTAGCCGGCCGCGTCGGGCGCATTGCCGTTCGTCCCGGCAGTCTGGTGCAGGCCGGTGGCGAAGCGCTCACCACGATACTCGCGCCCGGCGCGCTCGACGTGCGCGCCAGCGTGGCGCAGCAGGACTGGCCGCAGCTGGCCGCCGCCCGTGCGCAGGGCAAGGTGACGGCAGAGATTTTTGACGGTGCCGACCGTACGCTGCGCGCTCAGGGCGAACTGGTCTTCGTCGATGCGCAGATCGATGCCACCACCGGTGCTGTGCCGATCAAGGTGCGGCTAGCCGGCGCGCCGCCCGAGCTGTTGCCGGGGCAGGGTGTGCAGGTGCGGCTGCTGCTGGGCACGCTGCCCAACGCCAAGGTGCTGCCCGAAGCCGCGCTGCAGCATGCGCAGGAGGGGTCCTATGTTTATGTCGTGCGCGGCGGCAAGGCCATGGTGCAGCGGGTGAAGCTGCTGCGCGGACTGGATGGCGAGCAGGTGGTGGAAGGCGAACTGCAGGCGGGCGAGCCGGTGCTGATCGAAATTCCGCAGCGACTCAAGGCGGGCGGCAAGGTCAGGCTCGAGGCAAAATCATGAGACTTGAAAATCTTGTCCGCGAAGGACGCGAAGGGGCGCAAAGCAGGCACTGCGAAATCACGTCCCACACCTGCGCAAAGACACCCATGCGATCACTGCGGGCGTTTCCCCGTACCCCGTGTTTTCAGGATATTGGGAGGCTGATTTTTTCTTCGCGCTCCTTCGCGTCCTTCGCGGATAAACCGGCTTCCCGCCCATGAATCTGTCGCGGCTGTTTATCGAGCGCCCCGTCGCCACGCTGATGCTGGTGCTGGCGATGGCGCTGTTCGGCGCGCTCGCGTACACGCAGATGCCGGTGAACGATCTGCCGCAGGTGGATTTCCCCACCCTGCGTGTTTCGGCGTCGCTGCCCGGCGCCAATCCGGAAACCATGGCCAACACCGTGGCCACGCCGCTGGAGCGGCAACTGGCGACGGTGGCGGGAATCGAGTCGATGAGTTCGGCATCGAGCCAGGGTTCAACCAACATCAGCCTGCAATTCGAGCTCAATCGCGATATCGACGCCGCCGCCCAGGACGTGCAGACCGCGATTGCGCAGGCGGCGCGCAACCTGCCGCAGGGCATGGATCCGCCACAGTTGCGCAAGATCAACCCGGCCGATTCACCCATCCTGTATCTGGCGATGTCGGCCGAACGCCTGCCGCTGACCGAACTCGATGCCATCGCCGATTCGCGTGTGGCGCAGCGGCTGTCGAGTCTGTCCGGGGTGGCGCAGGTGCTGGTATACGGTTCGCAGAAATATGCCCTGCGGCTGTACCTCGAGCCCGCCAAACTGCAGCAGCGCGGCCTGACGTTCGCCGACGTGATCACGGCGGTGCAGTCCGCCAACGCCAACCTGCCGTCCGGCACGCTCGACGGCGCGACGCGCTCCTACACAGTGAAGGCGCCAGTGGCGCTGGCCAATGCCGTGGATTTTGGCGACATCATCGTGGCCTATCACGATGGCACGGCACTGCGGGTCAAGGACCTCGGCCGCGCCGAGGATGGCGTCGAGGACGACAAGCGCAAGACCTGGTACAACGGCACCCGCGCCATCGTGCTGGCGGTGCAGCGTCAGCCGGGCGCGAACACCGTCGAGGTGGCCGATCGCATCCGTGCGCTGCTGCCGCAGATCGAGTCGGAACTGCCCGACGGCGTCAAGCTGCAGGTTCATTTCGACCGCTCGCAGTTCGTCAAGGCTTCGCTGCACGAGGTGAACATCACGCTGCTGCTCGCGCTGGTGCTGGTGATCCTGGTCATCTTCGCGTTTCTGCACAATGTGCGCGCCACCCTGATCGCCGCGCTGGTGCTGCCGAGTTCGCTGCTCGGCACCTTCGCCTTCATGCATCTGGCGGGCTACAGCCTCAACAACCTGTCGCTGATGGCGATCACGCTGGCGATCGGTTTCGTGGTCGATGATGCGGTGGTGGTGATCGAGAACATCGCGCGCCATCTGGAAATGGGCAAGAGCCGGATGCAGGCTGCGCTCGACGGCGCACAGGAGATCGGCTTCACCGTGCTGTCGATGACGCTGTCGCTCGCCGCGGTGTTCCTGCCGATCCTGTTCCTCGGCGGCATGATCGGACGGCTGTTTCAGGAATTCGCCGTCAGCATCGGCGTGGCCGTGCTGCTCTCCGGCGTGGTGGCGCTGACGCTGACGCCGATGCTGTGCGCGCGCGGACTGGTGAACGAGTCGCTCAACAATCCGCTGTCGCGCCTGTTCGATTCCGCATTCAGCCGCTTTCGCGATTTCTACGGCGCCACCCTGCGCGCCAGCATGCGCCACCGTGGCGCGATGCTGCTGTTGTCGCTGGCGGTGCTGGGCGCGATGCTGTGGCTGACCGGTCAGGTCAAGCAGGGCTTCATCCCGCGCGTGGATTCCGGGATGATTTTTGCGAGCATCCAGTATCCCGAGGGGATCCCGTTCGAGGAACTGAGCCGGCGTCAGGAAAAGATCGCCGCCATCGTGCAGGCCAATCCGGCGGTCGAAGGCCTGATGTCGAGCGCTGGGCAGCGCGGCGGCGGCGTGTCGGGCAGCAACTCGGGACGCCTGGTGATTCGCCTGGCGCCGCGCGACACCCGCCCGGGTGCGGATGACGTCATCGACGAACTGAAGGCGGCCACGCGCAAGGTCAGCGGCGTCAATGTCACGCTGCAAAACCCGGCGTCGATCAATGTCGGCGCGCTGTCTTCCAGCAGCGACTATCAGCTGACGCTCACCTCGGGCGACTTCGAGGCCCTGAAGCTGGCTGCGGCTGTGGTCGAAAAGCGTCTGGAATCGGTGCCGCAGATTGAGGACATCAACAGCGACCTGGAGCTGCGCAATCCCGAACTCCGTGTCAGTCTTGACCCGGTCGAGGCCGCGCGCCTGGGTATCACCACCGAGCAGGTGCAGCAAACGCTCTACAACGCACTGGGCGGGCGGCGGATCAGCCAGATCTATGGCGCGAGCGATCAGTACAGCGTGAGCATCAAGGCCTTGCCCGAAACCCAGCTCGATCCGGCGATCATCGGCCAGCTGCCGCTGAAAACCGCAGCCGGCACGCTCACCCGGCTCGATGCGGTGGCGATGGTCGATGCGGGCGTGGGACCGATCGCCGTGAATCACTACGGCCAGCAACCTGCCGTCACGCTGTCGTTCAACCTGGCGCCCGGCGTCTCGCTCGATCAGGCCCTGTCGGCGGCATACACTGCGGCGAAGGACGTGGTGCCGTCGGATGTGGCGCTGGAATTCACCGGCGCCGCGCAGAAATTCCAGGAATCCACCGTGCAGTTGCCGCTGTTGCTGCTGTTCACCATTGTCGTCATCTACATGGTGCTGGCGGTGCTGTACGAGCATCTTGGCCATCCGCTGACCATCCTTACCGCACTGCCGCTGGCAGGGTTCGGCGCGCTGCTGGTGCTGCTGCTGATGGACGAGGAACTCAATATCTTCAGCTTCGTCGGCATCATCCTGCTGGTGGGACTGGTGAAAAAGAACGGCATCATGATGGTCGACTTTGCCCTTACCCGGCAGCGCGCCGGACTGAACGCCGAAGAGGCCATCGTCGAAGCCTGCATGGTGCGCTTGCGGCCGATCATGATGACCACCTTCGCCGCCATCTTCGCCACGCTGCCGATCGCGATCGGCTTCGGCGCAGGCGGCGAGGCGCGCCGCCCGCTCGGCATCGCCGTGGTTGGCGGCCTGCTGTTCTCGCAGTTCCTCACGCTCTATATCACGCCGACTTTCTACGTCAGCATGGCGCGGATGGAAGCGGCGCTGCGGCGCTGGCGCGCGCGCTTTGCCTGAGTGCGGGCTGGTTTATTGAGTGTTCGGATCGAGTGCTGGCCTGGTTTTCTGTGCACCCATGATGTTGGGTCCACAATCCGGAATTGACAGTGTGCTTGCTGAGTGTCCTCAATGGCATCACCAACAGTCGTGGGGGTGCAAGGTACAGAATCCGAAGTTGG
>JANJUT010000073.1 GCA_024710445.1 Thiobacillus sp. | reverse complement strand
GTTGAGGGCCTACAGATTATTTGGAGTTGCGAATTAAAAGGCCACCTGCTATATTGAATGAACATTCATTCAATAGCGGATCAGGTCATGGCGCGTACCCCTGCCAACGTTCAGCCCGGGCAAATCAATGAGCGGATCATTGCCGCTGCCCTGCAGCTTTTTAGGCAGCGCGGCTACTTCAGCACCTCCGTGCCAGACATGGCACGGACTGCGCAAGTCAGCGTGGGCTCGATTTACCATCATTTCAAGGACAAGGAAGATGTGGCGCGTGCCCTCTATCTGGGCCTGACGGAGCGTTTGCAGGATGCACTGGCGGATATAGCCCGGAAGCATGTCCCCGCGCATGACCGCTGCCGCGCGGTCATGGCGATGCTATTCGAGTTGACCGAGTCGGATCGTGATGCCATGGATTTCATGCTTTATGCGAAGCACCGGGACTTTCTGCCTTCCGAACGCCCCATTTGCTCATCCAGGCCATTTGAAACCATGCGGGCGTTTGTGGAAGCGGGCATGGAGCGGGGCGAGATCCGCCGGATGGATGTCATGGTGGCCACTTCGTGCCTGTTCGGCGGCGCCATTCGATTGATAACGGCGCGCCTCGACGGCGTGCTGGCCGAGCCGCTCCCCGACAGGCTGGATGCTGTCTGGGAATGTGCCTGGCGCGGTGTCGCGGCCTGATTCGTGGCCGTGTTTTTGTCGTTCATTTTGAACGAATGTTCATTCTAAGGAGGTGCAAAATGAAATCCATGGCCATCGTGATACGCGACGATTCGTACGACAAGATTCTCACCCCGCTCGTCTTTGCCTACCTGGCGTCTGCGGAGCAAACCCAGGTTGACATCCTGTTCGTCAATTGGGCGGTCAAGGCGCTCACCGTCGAAGGCGCCGCAAGCCTGTGCATGGATGGACGACATGCCGCCGATGAAGCCATGGTGCGCGAAAACGTGGCCAGGGCGGGGCTGCCAAACGATGTTTACGAGATTCTCAAGGCCCTGAAGGCATCGGGTTGCGTGAATTTCTATGCCTGCAGCCTGGCCGGTGCCATCTTCGGCGTGAACGAAGGCAATTTGATTCCGGAAGCAGAAGGCATCGTCGGCGCTTCCTGGTTCCTCAACGACAAAGCCGCCAAGGCAGAACACTGTCAATACTTCTAAGGAGAACAATCATGCGCGCAATTACCGCTACCTCAATCCTCGATACCTCAGGCAAATGTTGCCCGATGCCCATCGTGGAAACCAACAAGGCCATGAAGGCCATGGGACTGGGCGATATTCTGGAAATCATTGCCACCGATACAGGGACGCAAAAGGACATTCCATCCTGGTGCGAACGCACGGGGCAGACCCTGCTGTCGATGGCGGAAGAAAATGGCGTGCTGCACTACCATGTCCGAAAAGACCGCTGAACCGCACGAGCTGTGCTTCGGCTGCGTGTATTTCCCGCCCAATCTTCCACGGCAGGGTTATTCCGCTGAAGATTGGGCCATGCTCCAGGCGCGCACCTGTTCGTTTGAACACCAACCCGGTGACACGGCATGCCAGGCAACGCGCAAGATCAGTTGCAGCCTGGTCGACCTGAGCGCCTTCAACGCCTCAATCGCAACTCAAAAACCATGAGCCTGCACACATCTGGAGACCGAACATGACTATCAAACACCTATTGATTCTTTGCATGCTGCTGTTCGCCCCGTTGCTCACCGCGCAGGCGGCCACTGCCCCGATAAACGACGCTGCTGCATTGCAGGGCGTGAAGGAAGGCAAGGGCGTGTTCCTGATCGACTTCAACGATCCGAAGAAAACCGCCTTTTATCTTGAGGTCATCCGGGGTACCCATGCCGGGTTCACACGACAGGGTGTGAAGCCCGATTTCGTGATTGTCTATATCGGGCCGACCGTACGTTTTCTCAGTACCAGGCCGGATGATGAACTTGAACTGGAGCAGGGGGATGCCCTCAAGGCGGTTGCCGAGCAGGTCAAAGCATTGAACACTCTCGGAGTGCGGCAGGAAGTCTGCGCCGTTGCCACCAAGGTCTTCAAGGTGCCGAATGAAACCATCCTGCCCGGCTTGAGGCTGGTGGGTGATGGCTTCATTTCCCTGATTGGATGGCAGACTCAGGGCTACAAGCTGGTTCCGCTGTTCTGATGCGGCCAGGGCGGTCGCCCATGATGCAGCTGCCTGCTCAATCTGCTTCAGCGAGCAGACAGATAGCGGGGGAAGGCGTGTTTGTCGAGCAGGATTTCGATGAGGTTGATGTCGCCGGTCAGATCGGCGTCGTGGAACAGGGCGTCGAGCTCGGCCTCGGTTTCGATCCGGTAATGATTCACGCCGAATGACTGAGCCATCAGGCCGAAGTCAGGGTTGGTGAAGTCGCAGTCGATGTAGCGTTCGCCGTAGAGCTGGAACTGGTTTTTGCGGATGAGGCTGAGCGTGCCGTTGTTGATCACCACCACGTTGAGCGGGATGCCGTAGTTCACTGCCGTCATCATTTCCATGCAGCACATCTGGAAGCCGCCGTCGCCGAGGATGGCGAAGGTCGGGCTATCCGGTGAAAAACAGCGCGCACCGATGGCCGCGGGCAGGGCATGGCCGAGCGAGGAAATGCCGGTATTCGGAAAATAGTGATTGCGGTCGGATACGTCGAAGTAGCTTTGCGCAAAGACGATGTTGTCATCGAAGACCAGCGCATCGTGCGGGAAGCATCGTGCGAGTTTGCTGAAGAACCGCTGGATCAGGTGGAAGGATTCCATCTGCGCGGTGTCATCGTTGCTTGCCGGGGGCGCGGTTGCCGTGCGGTGGCCGACGAGCCGCTCCAGGCTCTTGGGCGGCATGTCGTCAGCTTCCAGCGCGGCAAATACATCTTCCACCACGGTCCGGATGTCGCCGCAAATCGCTACGTCGGGTTGAAACACACGGCCCAGTTGCGCGGCATCGCGATCCACCTGGGCGATTTTCTTGTCGGCCAGCAGCTTGCCGTCCCACAAATAACTGGTGCGTTCGTTGAATCCCGCGCCGAGAAAAACCAGCAGGTCGGCCTGGTTGGCCAGATAGCGGTAGGCGTCGCCATTGGAGGTGACACCAAGGCAGCCCAGCGACAGGGCTGTGCCCTCTGCGACCACGCCCTTGGCCTTGAGGCTGGTGGGAACCGGAATATTGAAGCGTTCGGCAAATGCGGCGACAAGATCGCGTGCACCTGCCTGAATGCAGCCGTGGCCTGCGATGATGACCGGAGCGCGCGCCGCGCGCAGCAGGTCGGCCAGTTCGGTCGTGGGGGTGTGACGGAGCGCTGTCTGGCGCGGAAAATGAATCTGCTCGAGCACCGCTTCATCCACCAGCTCTTTCTGGACGTTATACGGAATCGACAGCAGCACCGGCCCAGGATTGCGTCCGAGCAGCGCCTGCGTAGCCTGGTTCAGCACCTGGCCCAGATAGTCGGTACGCTCGATGAGCTTGTGATAGCGGGTGATGCTGGCAAACAGCGCGCCCTGGTCGATGGCGCCGCCTTCGCCCGAGCTTTCCTGCAGGCCGCCTTTGCCCAAGATATAGGTGGAAGTTTCGCCGGTGATTGACAGGACCGGCAGCCGCTCGGCGTAGGCATTGGCAATGCCTGTAATGAGGTTGGTCGCGCCAGGCCCTGACGTGGTGATGCAGGCGGAAGGGCGGTGCGCCGCCCGCGCATAGCCTCCGGCCATGAAGGCCGCTCCCTGTTCATGCTTGACCAGAATGGTTTTCACGCTGGAATCATGCAGGCAGTCGTAGATCGGCAGCACATGTGCGCCGGGCATGCCGAAAATGTGGTCGATCCCCAGGCATTCCAGATACCTGACGATCAGTTCGCTGACGGAAATATTCATTGTTGTGCGTGTTGCCAGCCTTATGGCTGCGCTTGGTAGTCCGGGATTTGAGCACAAGACGCCGTGCGGGGGAACCTCAGTGCGCGTTTAGTATGCGGCACCAGGGTGAAAAAAGCGGGCTATACAGGCGCTTCCAGGGATATATTCAAGCACCGCAAAATGCGCGCAGCCCCGTCAAAGCGGGGCTGCGGCTGGTTTGGTGGGTCAGACGTGAGCGAGGTGCTGCTCGATTTCAGTAAAGGTGTGTGCGACTTCGGCAGTTTCGACGAAGACGCCGAGCTGCTTGCTCAGTTGCGACAGCGACAACAGGCCACGCACCAGTTTCTGGCCATTCGCGTTTTCGATCACCAGCGCGTGCTGGCGACCGCGTGACTTGAGCGTTTCCAGCACATGGCCGACGCGGGCATTGGACAGGTCGTCGAAATCGACGGCTTCAAGGCGGTCGACCGGCGTCATGATGTCGGCCACCAGCACCTCGTCGCGGCGGATGCCGCGGCTGTGAACGACCTGCATCGGCTTTTCGCCGTGGATGTCGGTACTGGTCACCAGACCGGCTACGCGATCCAGGCTGTCCATCACGAACAGCAGACGCACCTTGCGGCGGACCATGCGCTCTTCCGCCTGCTGAATGGTGTCGCCAGGTGTGGCAATGAAAGCGGTCACACGGCGGAAGTCGGTCATCACATCGAGTGCCGGATTTTCCAGTCCCACACGTTCGGGCAATACACAGGCGGGTCGCAACAGGCCGGCATTCTGGTCAAGATTGGTGGTAGGCAAATGGGTATAGCTCATGGCACGTCTCCTCGTATTGTTTGGTACGTCAACTCTTCGGGTGGAGGGATGACGATAAGGTCATCGTCTGCTTCGTGGCGCCACCTGTCTATTCAACATTTTTTCTCCCGACATAAAATGTACTTGTTTTGTCCTGTGGTCACCGACTGGCAAGGCTTTGGCAAGCATCGGCAGGGTTGTATTCGGATCATCCGGTCTGCAATAGCAGTTTCTGGAAGGCGGATTCAAACGATTTGACGCCATCGTCCTGCAAGGTGTTGCCAACCGTGTCCATATCAATGCCACGCTGTGCCAGTTCTGCCAGCTGGGCGGTTGCCTCGATAATGCCGGCCTCGACCCGCAGCACGGTTTGGCCATGGTCGCGCAGTGCGGCCAATGTCTTGTCGGGCAGGGTGTTGATGGTCTCCTGGCCGATCAAGGGTTCCACATACAGTAAATCATGATAGTCCGGATTTTTGACGCCGGTGCTCGCCCACAACAGGAACTGAGGGCGCGCCCCCTGTTTCTTCAGTTCGGCGAAGGGCTCGCCATGGAACAGCGCCAGATAACGTTGGTACGTCGTCTTGGCCATCGCCACGGCAGCCTTGCCACGCAGGGACAGTGCTTCCTGGGTGCCCATGGCCGTGAGCTGCGCGTCGACCAGGGTATCGACGCGCGACAGGAACAGGCTGGCGACGGCCTTGCTGTGGCGCACATCGGCGCCAGCGCGCGCACGCGCGGTGAGTCCGCGAATGTAGGCGTTGAACACGGTTTCGGTTTGCGCCACCGAAAACAGCAGGGTCACGTTGACGTTGATGCCGAGTGTCGTCAGGGACTCGAATGCACTGACGCCTTCGGGGGTGCCAGGCACCTTGATCAGCAGGTTACGGCGGTTGACCGCGGCCGATAGCCGCTTGGCCTCCTCAACTGTCCGTGGCGCGTCATAGGCCCAGCGCGGTGCGACTTCCAGGCTGACATAGCCATCGTTGCCGCCGGTGGTTTCATACGTGGGCAGCAGCAGGTCGCACGCCGCCTGGATATCGGGTATGACCAGCGCTTCGTAGCGACGCTCGGCATCCGGTTCGCTGACTTTCAGGCGCATCAGGTCGTTTGCATAGTAGGGGCTGGTCGCCAGCGCGTTCTGAAAAATCGAGGGATTCGAGGTCACGCCCGACACTCCGTCTTCGGCGATGAGCCGGGCCAGCACGCCATCCTGGATCAGGCTGCGCGACAGATTGTCCAGCCAGAGGCTTTGACCGAGCGTGGTGACGTGCTGCGTTGGTTTCATGGGCAATCCTCTTCGTATGGAACTGTTCAGAATAGAACATCCCCATGGCAGCAAGTTCATCCGGGCGGGGTGATTAAGGCCCGAGGCCGCGCCTGTGCTAGACTTCGACGCATTCTTCCGGCCCCGCCGGGCCCACTTATTTTCAGGTTATTTCCATGTCAGGCAGCTCACTCGGCAAACTGTTCTGTGTCACCGTATTTGGCGAATCGCATGGCCCCGCGATTGGCTGCGTGGTCGACGGCTGTCCCCCCGGCATGGCACTGGCCGAAGCCGATATCCAGCACGACCTCGACCGTCGCAAGCCCGGCACCTCGCGCCATGTCACGCAGCGTCGCGAATCCGACACGGTGGAAATCCTCTCCGGCACCTATGAAGGCAAAACCACGGGCACCCCGATCGCGCTGCTGATCCGCAACGAAGACCAGCGCAGCAAGGACTACGGCAATATCAGCGAAACCTTCCGTCCCGGCCACGCCGACTACACCTACACGCAGAAATTCGGCACGCGCGACCCGCGCGGCGGCGGGCGCTCGTCGGCCCGGCTGACGGCGCCCATCGTCGGCGCGGGCGCGATTGCGAAGAAATGGCTGGCCGAGCACGTCGGCATCGTGGTTCGTGGCTACATGAGTGCGCTTGGCCCGATCGACATTCCGTTCGAGTCGTGGGACGAGATCAGCAACAATGCCTTCTTCTCGCCTAGCGCCGCCGTCGTGCCGCGGCTTGAGGAATACATGGACGCACTGCGCAAATCGGGCGACTCGGTCGGTGCGCGCATCAGCGTCGTGGCCGAGAACGTGCCCCCCGGCTGGGGCGAGCCCTTGTACGACAAACTCGACGCCGATCTGGCGCATGCCCTGATGGGCCTGAACGCCGTCAAGGGCGTGGAAATCGGTGACGGCATGGAGGTCGCGCGCCAGAAGGGCACCGAAAACCGCGACGAAATCACCCCCGATGGTTTCCTGAGCAACCACGCCGGCGGCATTCTCGGCGGCATTTCGAGCGGTCAGGCCGTCGTCGCCCATATCGCCATCAAACCCACCTCATCCATCCGTCTGCCCGGTCGATCGATCGACCTGCGCGGCCAGCCGATCGAAGTGGTGACCCACGGTCGTCACGACCCCTGTGTCGGCATCCGTGCGACCCCGATTGCCGAAGCGCTGATGGCGATCGTGCTGATGGATCACGCGCTACGCTATCGCGCACAGTGTGGCGATGTGGCGAGCGGGGTGCCGGTGATACCGGGCCGGCCAGTCTGATACGCACTTCTGGCGAGCACAGAGGCGGTCACTCCATGATCGTAAGTTTGTTCAGGCGTTGTATTGCGATTGCCCTGCTGGGCCTGTGTGTCAGCTTGCCCACGCTGGCTGCAGATGTGCCGTCGGCGATGGCGATTATCGACAGCCAAATTGGCGCGCACCCGAATCAGACCGGCGTCTATGTACTGGATACCGGCGAAGAAGCCCTGCTGGCCCGCGCCTGGCTGGCCGACCATGCGCAACGCTCGATCGAGGTTCAGTACTTCATCTGGAGCACCGACAATATCGGCATCCTCGCCACCGAGGCATTGCTGCGCGCGGCGGATCGCGGCGTCAGGGTGCGCGTCATCGTCGACGACCTGCTGATCGATGCCCCCGACAAGTCGCTGCTCGCGCTCGACAAGCATCCCAACATCGAGATCCGCATCTACAACCCCAAGCATCGGGTCGGCACGCCTTTCTACAAGCGCGCGCTGAACGTGGTGACGGATTTTCGCGGGGTCAATCAGCGTATGCACGACAAGACCTTTGTCGTCGACGGCAAGGTGGCGATCACCGGCGGCCGCAACATGGCGGACGAGTATTTCGATTACGACCAGGACTACAACTTCCGCGACCGCGATGCGCTGCTGCTGGGCGGGGCGGTCAAAACCATGCAGGCGAATTTCGATGCGTTCTGGGCCAGCAAGCTGAGTGTGCCGGTGGCGACGCTCTATGACGGCTGGGGGCTGATGCAGAAGCACGTCAAGGTCGATGCCGCCGAGGTGCAGCAGGTCTACCGTGAGTTGCACGACTACGCACGCGCACCGGAAAATTTCGCACCCGCAGTTCGCGCCGCCATCGACACCACGCCCGATTCATTTGACCGGCTGGCGCGCGACATGGCATGGGGACGGGCCGAGTTCATCCACGACACCCCCGGCAAGAACGGCAATCGCTGGCTGTTGAGCGGCGGTGGCCAGACCTCGGCTGCGCTGGCCCGATTGGTGGGCGAGGCACGCGAATCCATCGTGATCCAGTCGCCGTATCTGGTGATGTCCGACCAGGCGCTGGCCTTGTTCAAGCAGGCCGTGGCGCGCGGGGTCAAGGTGCGCATCCTGACCAACTCGCTCGCCTCCACCGACAACATGCAGGCATTTTCGGGTTACCGCAACCAGCGCAGGAAGCTGCTGAAAATGGGCCTGCAGATTCACGAATACAAACCCGACCCGGCCAACCGGCAGGCACTGATGTCGCGGGTGAACCCGCCCGCAACGCCGCCGGTATTTGCGTTGCACGCCAAGACCATGGTGGTGGACGGGCGGATTGCCTACATCGGCACCTTCAACCTCGACCCGCGCTCGGAAAACCTCAACACCGAAGTCGGCGTGGTCGTGCACCACCCGGCGCTGGCGAAACAGGTACAAGCGCTGATCGAAACCGACATGCGTCCGGAGAACAGCTGGAACGCCGCCGACGAGCCCGACCAGTATGTGCCGCTGACCAAGCGCGGGCGGGTGCGCCTGTGGCAGATGATGCCGCTCAAGCCGGTGTTGTAACCAGCTGGTTCACGAATCTGGAAGGTTGACGAATCGGTGGCTTACACTAGGGTTTAACTTGTCGTTCACCCGGGGACTGCATCCATGCGCCTGCCCATCAGCCTGAAGATTTTCAGCATCACCACCGCGCTGCTGGCGCTGATGGTGGTCGTCACCTGGCTTTCGGTACTCAACTTCCGCCAGCTCAACAACCAGGTGCGGGCGCTCTCCGACTACTACCTGCCGCTGCAGCAGCAGGTGGCCAGCGTGGAAATCCTGATCCGCCAGCAGATCGTGCACATGGAGCGCGTCATGGCGGGCATGGAAGTGGCGCGACCTGATGCGGATTTTCTCGCCAGGGAATCCAACGGCTTCGACATGCGCGGCATCAATGCCGACCAGATCGTCGATTCCTCGTTGCGTATGCTGGGCGAGGCCGAAGCCGAAAAAGGCATCGAGCTCGACCGTGTCACGCTTGCGGTGCTGGCCAGGCAACTGCCGTCCATTCAGACCGCGCGCCAGCACTTCCACATGACTTTCCGCCTGTTCCAGATCGAAGCGCAGGAAGGCACCATGCGTTCGCAAAAGATTGTGCGCGACACCCTGTTGCGCGAGAAGGACACTGTCGATATCGAAATCGGCAAGACCATCGACATCCTCAACAAGCTGACCCAGGACACCGCAGCCCAGGCCAAGGCCGAGGAGGCGCGTGCCACCACGCTCAACTGGATCATCACCGCCATCGCCACCGCACTGGGACTGATTTTCGCGGCCTTTGTCACGCGCTCGCTGGTCGATCCGGTCAAGCGGCTGCTGGGCGGCACCCGCGCGGTGGAAGCGGGCGATCTCGACGTGGAAATCATGGTGCGCACGCACGACGAGCTCGCCACGCTGGCAACCTCGTTCAACCACATGGTGGGCGGACTGCGCGAGAAGGAGCGCATCCGCGAGACCTTTGGCCAGTACGTCGACCCGCGCATCGTCCGAACCCTGCTGGAAAACCGCATGCTCGCGGACAAGGGTGAGCGCCAGGTGATGACAGTGTTTTTCTCCGACCTGCAGGGCTTCACCCGGATGTGTGAAGGCCTCACGCCGGACGCCGCCGTGCGTTTCCTCAACCGCTATTTCTCGATGATGTCGGATGTGGTGCGCAGCCAGCAGGGCATTGTCGACAAATACATCGGCGACTCGGTCATGGCCTTCTGGGGCCCGCCCTTCACCGACC
>JANJUT010000060.1 GCA_024710445.1 Thiobacillus sp. | reverse complement strand
ACCCAAAGCTCACATGCTCCGGAACCTTGACCGTAGCCACGGTATGAAACAAGTCAATATCGTGCGGCGCAATCGAGTGCGCTGGAAACCCGGACAAATGCAGGCAGGCTTCCATGAATTCGGCTGCATGCGCGACGCTGTCTGGATTACCGGGCTTGCCACACTCGACCGTGACCGACGGGCACCACTCGGCAAAGGCGGCCGACTGCACCCCGCGCGGGCGGATGAAATACACTACGATGCGCGAGAACAGCTGGGCCAGATGCAGGAAGTGCGGTTCCAGACTGTTCACGCAGGCGTAATGCGGGTTGAGGCCGGTGTTGTTGTGAATGTCGATGCTGGCAAACACCCCGCGCGCGCGCATCGCATCGACCACCTGCCGCATCATCGCCGACTCGGCCGTGGGCGCGTCCTCGCTGCCGGGCCATACCCGGTTGTAATCCGGCTGATCATCGAGCCTGCGCAGCCCCGATCGCGCCGCCTCGACGTTGCCGATAAAAAGTGACAGCGCACGCGGCAACTCAGTATCCGCATATTTTTTCAGTACCGATTGCACCGCCAGCCAGCCGGTATCTTCGTTGCCATGCAGCAAGACCGACACGAACAACGGGGGCAGGCGCCGGCCCGGCAGATGGATCAGCGCCGGGCCGGGCAACACCTCGCCCAGCCGCGATGCGGGCAGATCGAGCAAGCCTTGCGGAAAGGATGTGTACTGGGTCAGCATCCGACGGGCCATTCATGCACCGGCGCGCCGGACCGCTGGTTTTCAAGATAGTCGTTCATCATGCGAGGCACGTCGCCGTTTACTGCTTCCAGTTGATGCAACTGCCATTGCGCACCTGTCTGGCCTGAGCGCGTACGCGCTGCCACCACGTCGAGGTAGCGGTCGATTTCAATTCCCGACAGCCCAAAGGCCTGCAGGCCCTGACGCGCCAGAGGCAGACAGGTTTCCAGAATACATTCACGGGCTGGCTGGCGAATGCCATCCTGCCAGACCAGTTCAGCACCCAAACCGTGGCGGGCCGCCGCGTAGAAATTGCGGCGCGCATCGGCAAAACTCAGGCCGTGCGGCGCGCGCTCATCCTGCCTCGCCAGCGCATGTACCAGACCGTAATAAAACGCGGCATTCGCCACCATATCCAGCACGGTGGGGCCGCTCGGCAGCACCCGCTGCTCCAGCCGCAGGTGCGCATGCCCTTCCGCGTCAAACCCGATCAACGGCCGCACCCAGCGCCAGATGGCGCCATTGTGCAGACGCAGGTGAGGAAAGCGCGCGGGATCATCCTCCAGTAGCACGGGCAGCAACACCGGATACTGCTCAAGATTTTCCTGGAACAATTCCAGCAGGCTGTCAGCCACATAGTCCCGGCCAAACGTCACCCGTCTGATCGACGGCTCGACCAGCCCTTGATACCCGCCCACCTCAACCGACTGCTCGAACAGCGGTACGCGGGTTTCCTGCCACAACCGATGACCAAAAAGCACAGGCGAGTTCACCCCAGCGGCCAATAGCGGCGCACAGGTCTGCAAGCTCGCATTGAAATAGCCGGTGGCCTGATCAAACGGCACCTGCAAGTGCAGCTGGAACGAAGTGGTGGCTGCTTCGAGCATCACATCAGGACGCCGGGACTGCAAATGATCCTGCCCCTGAATGTCGATATGGATCGGTTCGCCATTGCGCTGCTGCAGCACCTGCGCATTGAGCGCGTCATAGCGCTTCATCGCCGAGATATTTTTCAGGCAGAGATCCGAATCGCGGATGGTCGGCAGGATGCCAATCATCGCCAGCACCGCATCCATGCCATGCGCCACCTGCTGGCAACGTCCCCAGGTTGCATTCAGCGATGCTTCCATCGCATACAACACGCCCGCCCCCATCTCAATAGGCGCTGCGTTCAATTCCACGTTGAAACGCGAAAGCTCCGGCACCACCAATGGGTCGTTCAATGTGCGCAAATAAGTTTCATTGACCGGATTCGGCAGGCCTGCGTGATCCAGCAGCCAGGCCTCCAGTTCAAAGCCCGCAATGAAACGGGTATCGGAAAATCCGCCGGCTTCCGCAAACCGTCGCAGACTGGCCGTTTCTCCAGCCAGCCTGTCGTGAAATTGCTGAAAGTCCGTGTCCGAAAAATGCGTGAGGCTGATTTCCTGGCCCATGATCTGAAGTTATGGGCAAACCTGTCACTTGCCCTGTTATTCGATGTGTTCTAACCATAATCCGGCTTCGAACAATCATCCAGCGGTTTTTGAATCAACCACCCGACCACCCCATGGGGCCAAGGCCACGTTACACGCGGTCGCTGGGCCGTGCCAGGTAAAACCATTCCTGCCCGGGCAATGCCCTGGGGTTGGGAAACACGATATAACCGTCGCGATCGGCCGTAACGGGCGCGCCATTTTGACGCATGCCGATGACCTCCCCCGCACGCACAGGATCAAAGCTCGACCAGGTGCGGGCAAACTGGTCGTCGGCATGGACACGATCAATGACCGCATACAGGCGCAACGCCTCGGTATCGCTCACGGCCGCCGGCGCCGGTGCGGAAACCAGTTGCAAGTGAGCCAGCGTGTTGTGAATGGCCCGGTAGGCCACCTCCGGCGCAGCGGGATCATCATGCTGGCCACACTCGAGCGTGAGCGCAATGCCGCCCTGCGCCCGCATGAATTCGGTCGTGCCGACTCCGTAGTGCACGTCGGCCTCGCGCGCCGATACGCCAGCCGCGAGGCGACGCGCAACACCCGCTGCATAGGTATCGAGCCAGCCATCGACGAAGCGGTGAACGCCCAGCCGCAATGCCAGCGCGGTTTCCTCGGCCGAGCGGGCAAAGGGCTCCAGTGTGCCCATATTGTTTTCCGGCCCCAGCATGACAAACGGCTGACCGGCTGTGTGAAACGAATGCAGATCGAGCAGCGCATCATGTTGCGCCAGCAGTGGGCACAGCCAGTTGGCAATGCGGTCTTCGAACTCGACCGGTTCGTCGGTTGGCACCAGATTGCGATTGAGGTTGCGGTCGCCCATGCGTTGCTGCCGCATATATGCCAGCGGATTGGTAATGGGCACGAAGGTGACGCTGCCGGCATGGAGGGCCAGTTGCCCGGACTCGATCTCGCCGATCACGCGACGGATCGCCTGGGTGCCACAGGTCTCGTTGCCGTGCACCGCGCCCAGTACTATGAGGCGCGCACCCGGCGCCATGCCGGTAAACGACACGGATTGGAAATACAGGGATTCAGGTTCAGTCATGTGTTCAGGGCCTTGAATAACAACGACACGCTCGACACCAGCAACAATACACCGACCAGCCGCGTCATCTGCGACGCTGCCAGTCCAACATGCACGCGACCGCCCAGGTACAGCGCGCCCAGCACCAGCGGCAGTGCGGCAAAATAGGCCAGCCACACCTTGGCGCTCACCAGCAAGCCGGCAATCAGGAAGCTGACGATCCGCATCAAACCCTCGGTAAAAAACAGGGCCGAGAAGGTCGCACGCAGATCGCTCTTATTGTGAATGCGGTGACTCAG
>JANJUT010000007.1 GCA_024710445.1 Thiobacillus sp. | reverse complement strand
TTGGTGCGATCCTTGAAAGAATGGTTCAAAAATCCGGATGCGTTCCGTCTCCGGGATGCCGTTGCCCTGATCGCACACCCATAGTTCGACGGTCTGATCGACGTGCATGCTGTGCACCAGGATATGCCCGTTTTCGGGGCTGAATTTGATCGCGTTGGATAACAGATTATCGAGGATGGTTTCCAGCTGACTGCGGTCGACCTGCAGGGTGGTGGCGTCCAGTTGCATGTCGACCTGAATGCGGCGTGCGGTCAACGGCAGTTGATGCCGTGCCAGCACCACCGAGAGCACGTCAGCCAGGGATTGCGGCGTGGCTGGACGGAGCGTGTCGTCGCGCGCGAGGCTGCTGTAGCGCAGCAGGTCTTCGATGCGCCGCTGCAGTTCACGGCTGCTGTTGTTCATGATCTCGACGATACTGCGCTGGCGCGCATTCAGGCTGCCTGCCAGTTCGTCGTCGAGCAGCCCGACGCCTTCGCGCAGCGAGGCGAGCGGCGTTTTCAGCTCATGCGAAACATGGCGCAGGAAGCGCAGTTTCTGTTCTTCCAGGGCCTGCAGGCGCTGGCGCAGCCAGTCGATTTCACCCCCCAGCTCGACGATGTCCTGCGGCCCGCTGATCCGCGGCAGCGGGCCCAGATCGGCCTGGCCGAGTTGCTGGATGGCGGCCTTGAGTTGCTTGATCGGGCGGTTGATCATCCAGGAAAACGCGGTGGCCAGCAGCAGCGTCAGCGGAATCAGCGCCAGTGCCAGCAGGATGAGTCGTTGCCGGGTGGTCTTCACCATGGCTTCAAGGGCCTGCAACTCGCGCTGCACGGCGTCGTCGGCCTGAGAAAGCAGGGCGCGTGCACCGGCATGGAGATCATCGAACGCGGGTTCGAGCGCATGGAAGCGGGTGCTGTCGAGGAACGACCCGGGCGGCAGCTGGCGGTACAGCGCGTCGCTGCGTGATTTGAGCCGGGACAGTGTGGCGCGCGCGGGCGGGTCGATGAGCTGGGCATCGAGTTGCGTCAGTTGCGCCTGCAGCTCATTGAAGCGCGTCTTCAGGGCGGGCGCGAGCTCGGTGTCCTGCAATAGATGATATTGGCCGGCAGCGCGCTGAAACTGGCTGACCGACTCGACGACCTGGCGCACGTCGCGTGTCACGGCAAGACTCGTGCGGGTGAACTGCCGCTGCGTGTCGACCACGCCCTGCAGCACATGAACCGCATTGATCAGGCCGCTGGCAAGCGGAACGATGAGTACGCCCATGGCCACGATGACCAGGATGGTGAACGAGCGGGGATAGTAGGGGCTGGGCAATACCCGCCCGGTGGTCGATGACATTTTTAGGGCCTGCTCACATTAATTGCGCACCTGCGGTGAGGTCGATTCGGGATGCAGCCCGCGAAGCGGGACGCGCCACTGTGCAGGCACAGCAAGCGGGTCGCGACAAAGGGATGCGCCCGAATCGACCCGCCCCTCCGGATTGTTGCGAGACAGCGCGCTGCTTTTATTTAATACGGCGGCGTTGTGCCGCTTGGCAAGGGATGACCCTTACCGGCGCGACACGCCTTGCATCCATCGCTTTCTCGCAACAACGCAGGCGTGAAATTAGTGCGAACAGGCCCTAGCTTACCCCGATTGGCGTGCGCGTTGGCAGGCTTTGCTTACGTGCCCGCAGCGGATTACAGCAGGTCGAGATAGCCCAGGATACCTTTGGCGGCCTCGCGGCCTTCCCACACGGCGGTCACCACCAGGTCTGAGCCACGCACCATGTCGCCGCCGGCGAAGATCTTCGGGTTGGCGGTCTGGAAGGCGTGTGGCTGGCCTTTGGCGATGACGCGGCCGCCCTGGTCGATGGCGATCTGGTGCTGCTCGAACCACGGCTGCGGATTGGGACGGAAACCGAAGGCGACGATGACGCGGTCGGCCGGGATGATTTCCTCGGAACCCGGGATCACGACCGGGGTGCGGCGGCCGCGCGCATCCGCAGGGCCGAGTTCGGTGGTCACCAGCTTGACGCCTTCGACCTTGCCGTCGCCGACGATCTCGACCGGCTGACGGTTCCACAGGAATTGCACGCCTTCTTCCCTGGCGTTGCCGACCTCGCGCTTGGAGCCGGGCATGTTCTTTTCGTCGCGGCGGTAGGCGCAGGTGACCGAGGCCGCGCCCTGGCGGATGCTGGTGCGGTTGCAGTCCATCGCGGTGTCGCCACCGCCGAGCACCACCACGCGCAGGCCCTTCATGTCATGGTAAACCTCATCATCCTTGGACAGGTCGAGGCATTTGCGTACGTTGGAAATCAGGAACGGCAGCGCTTCCAGCACACCAGGCAGGTCCTCGCCGGGGAAGCCGCCCTTCATGTAAGTGTAGGTGCCCATGCCCATGAACACGGCATCGTATTCGTCGAGCAGGTCCTGCATCGACACATCCTTGCCGATATCGGTATTGAGACGGAATTCGACGCCCATGCCTTCCAGCACATCGCGGCGGCGCGTCATCACATGCTTTTCCATCTTGAATTCGGGGATGCCGAACGTGAGCAGGCCGCCGATCTCGTCGTAGCGGTCGTACACCACCGGCTTGACGCCGTTACGCGCCAGCACGTCGGCGCAGCCGAGGCCGGCGGGGCCGGCGCCGATCACGGCGACCTTCTTGCCGGTCGGCACCACGTTCGACATGTCGGGACGCCAGCCGGCCTTGAAGGCTTCCTCGGAAATGTATTTCTCGATCTGGCCGATGGTGACCGCGCCGAAGCCGCCGCCCTTGCCGATGGCGTCGCTGTTGAGTGTGCAGGCGCCTTCGCACAAGC
The DNA here is from genome assembly GCA_024710445.1 of Thiobacillus sp. Classification (GTDB taxonomy): domain Bacteria; phylum Pseudomonadota; class Gammaproteobacteria; order Burkholderiales; family Thiobacillaceae; genus Thiobacillus. Next base: position 1,701 of record JANJUT010000007.1, on the reverse strand, counting down.
GGTCCTGCGGGCAGACGCGACCGCATACTTCGGGCAGCGAGTTGGTCTGGTGCGACAGTTCGGCTGCCTCGAACAGGCGGCCTTCGGTCACCAGCTTGAGCCAGTTGGGGATGTAGTTGTGCACCGGGCACTTCCACTCGCAATACGGGTTGCCGCAGCCGAGACAGCGGTCGGCCTGCTCCTGCGCGTGCGAGGTGTTCATCGGCGCGTAGATTTCGCGGAACTCGTGCTTGCGTACATCCGCCTCGGTTTTTTCACCGTCGCGCCGTGCCTGCTTCAAAAACTGGAATACGTCACCCATTGTTATGCACCTACCGCAACACGTGACTGGCCGGGAATATCCTCGACCAGGTCTTCAATCGAAATGCGCTTCGGCTTGACCAGCCAGACCTTGGCCAGCGTGGCGTCAAAGTCGGCCAGCAGGGCCTTGGCGTGGGCGCTGTCGGTCAAAGCCACATGGCGTTCGATCTGGGCCTTGAGGAACACGCGGAACGGCTCGGTTTCGTCGCTGGTAATGCGCGTCAGTTCGACCATTTCCTTGTTGGTCTTCGACATGAAATCGCCCGCCTCATCGACCACGAAGGCCATGCCGCCGCTCATGCCGGCGCCGAAGTTGAGGCCGGTCGCACTCAGCACGATGACCACGCCGCCGGTCATGTATTCGCAGCCGTGATCGCCCACGCCTTCCACCACCGCCAGCGCGCCGGAGTTGCGCACGCCGAAGCGCTCGCCGCCCATGCCGGCAGCGTAGAGTTCGCCGCCGGTGGCGCCATACAGGCAGGTGTTGCCAATCAGGGTGTTGCGATGCGCCTCGAAGGAAGCGACACGCGGCGGGAAAATGACCAGCCGTCCGCCGCCCATGCCCTTGCCGACGTAGTCGTTGGCGTCGCCTTCCAGCGTGATTGTCAGGCCCTTGTGGTTCCACACCCCCAGGCTCTGGCCGGCCGATCCGGTCAGCCTGATGCGCAGGGTGTTGTCCGGCAGGCCCGTGCTGCCGTGTGCCTTGGCGATTTCGCCGGACAGGCGCGCGCCAATCGAGCGGTTGATGTTGCGTACTTCGTAGGCCAGTTCGATGGGCGTGCCGGCCTTGATCGCGGCCAGGGAATCGACCACCATCTGCTCGGCCAGCTCGCCCTTGTCGAACGAGGGATTGCGTTCCTGCTGCGCAAAGCGCGGCGCATCGGCCGGGATGTCGCCCTGCGACAGCAGCGCGTCGAGCCTGAGGCGGCCCTGGCGCGGCGTGTCGCCCGCCGAGATGTCCAGCAGGTCGGTGCGGCCGATCAGGTCGGTCAGATTGCGGATGCCGAGCGCGGCCATCAGTTCGCGCGTTTCCTCGGCGACGAACTTGAAGTAGTTCACCACCATGTCGGGCAGGCCGATGAAATGGTCGCGGCGCAGCGTGTCGTTCTGCGTGGCGATACCGGTGGCGCAGTTGTTCAGATGGCAGATACGCAGGTATTTGCAGCCCAGCGCGACCATCGGCCCGGTGCCGAAACCGAAGGACTCCGCACCGAGGATCGCCGCCTTGACCACGTCGAGGCCGGTCTTCAGGCCGCCGTCAGTCTGCACCCGTACCCGGCCGCGCAGGCCGTTGGCGCGCAGCACCTGCTGCGCTTCCGACAGCCCGAGCTCCCACGGCGTGCCGGCGTACTTCACGCTGGTGAGCGGGGAGGCGCCGGTGCCGCCGTCGTAGCCGGAAAT
>JANJUT010000285.1 GCA_024710445.1 Thiobacillus sp. | reverse complement strand
CCGCCCTGGCGCGCGGCATCCAGAAAGCGGGCATCGGCGTAGTCGATCTCGGCATGGTCGCCACCCCGATGACCTATTTCGCAGCCTATCAGCTCAATACCAACAGTGCCGTAATGGTCACGGGCAGCCACAACCCCCCCGACTACAACGGCCTGAAAATGGTGCTGGGCGGTGAAACCCTGTCAGGTGACACGATCCAGAAACTGCGTCAGCGGCTGGTGAACAACGATCTGGTCAATGGCAGCGGCGGCTACCGCGAGTACAACATTGCAGAGGAATACCTCACGCGCATCGTGTCCGACGTCAAGCTCGCGCGCCCGATGAAAATCATCATCGACTGCGGCAATGGTGTACCCGGCGCATTCGCCCCCAGGCTCTACCGCGACATGGGCTGCCAGGTCGAAGAACTGTACTGCGAAGTGGACGGCAACTTCCCCAACCACCACCCCGACCCCTCGCAGCCGAAAAACCTGCAGGACCTGATTGCCGCGCTGAAAACCAGCGACGCCGAAATCGGTCTGGCCTTCGATGGCGACGGCGACCGCCTCGGGGTCGTCACCAAGGACGGCAGCATCATCTTCCCCGACCGCCAGCTGATGCTGTTCGCCGACGACGTCCTCAGCCGCAACCCCGGCGCCGAAATCATTTTCGACGTGAAGTCCACCCGCAATCTGTTCAGCTGGATCCGTGAACGCGGCGGCAGGCCCCTGTTGTGGAAAACCGGGCACAGCTTCATCAAGGCCAAGATGAAGGAAACCGGTGCGCTGCTGGCGGGTGAAATGTCCGGCCACGTGTTCTTCAAGGAACGCTGGTTCGGTTTTGACGATGGCCTGTATGCCGGTGCACGCCTGCTCGAATACCTGAGCAAGCAGGCCGATATCAACGCCACCCTGCATGGCCTGCCCGACACGGTGAACACGCCCGAGCTCAACATCAAGATGGCCGAAGGCGAGCATTACACGCTGATGGACACGCTGCAAAAGAACGCACACTTCCCCGACGCCAAGGAGATCATCACGCTTGATGGTCTGCGCGTGGAATACACCGACGGATTCGGTCTGGCCCGTCCATCCAACACAACACCGGTGATCGTGCTGCGCTTTGAAGCGGACAACGCCGAAGCCCTGGAAAGAATCCAGGCCGATTTCCGCCGCGTCATCCATCAGTCTGCTCCCACGCTCACACTGCCATTTTGAGCAGCACTGCAACACCACCACGCACCCTGCACGTTATCGGCGGCAAGGGCTTGGGGGGGGCCGAGCGTTTTTTCATCCGCCTGGTGAATGCACTGGCACGTCACGGCCAGCCCGTTGCCGCCGTCACCGTAGCGGGTGGCGAAATTGCCCGCGCCATTGACCCGGCAGTACGGCACTATCACGCACCGATGCTGGGGGTCTGGGACCTTTACTCGCGCTGGACCATCAACCGCGCCATTGCTGATTTCCAGCCTGACATCGTGCAAACCTACATGGGCCGGGCCACGCGTATCGTGCACTTGCCGCGTGGCCAGCACCCGGTGCATCTGGCGCGCCTGGGCGGGTTTTACAACCTCAAGGGCTATCGCCATGCCCACGCCTGGGTCGGCAACACGCGAGGGATCCGCGAGTACCTGACGACACAGGGTCTGCCTGCCGCTCACGCCCACGCCATCGGAAACTTTGTCGATACGCCAATGCGTCAAACCGATGTAGCACTCGATGCACTTCGCCAGCAGCTTGGTCTGAGTGGTTGCCGTATCGTGCTCGGCCTGGGACGTCTGCATTCCAACAAAGGCTGGAGCGATTTGCTGCATGCCTTTTCCAAACTGCCCGCTACGCTGCAAGACTTGCCCTTGCATTTGTTGATGGTGGGCGATGGCCCCTTGCGCGTTGAACTCACGCAACTAGCCAGCCAATTGGGCATTGCGGACCGTGTGCACTGGGCCGGCTGGCAAACTGATCCCGCACCGTATTACCAGTTGGCAGATGTGTTTGTCTGCGCATCGGTACACGAACCACTCGGCAATGTCATTCTGGAGGCCTGGGCCAACCGGGTGTTGCTTGTATCTACCCGTGCACAGGGTCCGCTGGAATTGATGCAGGATGACGTGAATGGATTGCTGGCCCCGTTGTCTGATGCAGCGGGCCTGGCTGAGGTGCTAAGCAAGGCGTTGACGCTGGAAAGTGCCCACAAGTCACGGCTGATCGAAGCAGGCTACAACGAAGTGAACAGCCAGTATTCCGAAACTGCCATCGTGGCTGCCTATACCGCGCTATACGACGACTTGCGCAATCAGATCACGGCAGGACATCGGGTTGATGCATGACCGACCAACCGGAAACACGATCCGCATTCCAGTCTAAAATCAGCGATTGATCTTCCAGCCTTTATCAGGAGCCATCATCAACTGCCTGCTTTTCCAGGACGCAAACGTCCAGCCCCTGGCCTTTGACGACATCAGTGAACATGTCGGCCAGGCCGGCCGCTTCATCTGGATCGAGCTGAAATCCCCCGACAGCCAGACCATCACGCGCCTTGGCGATGAACTGGGATTGCACGCGCTGGCACTGGAAGACGCAATTTCCACCCACCAGCGCTCCAAGCTCGAAGAATATGAAGCTCACGTGTTCATCGCCACGCGTACCGCGCAATTGTGGGAAGCGCGCTTGGAGTTTGGCGAAACGCACGTGTTTGTCGGCAGCAATTTCGTCGCTGCCATTCGCCATGGCAGCGGCAGCGGCTACCAGCGCGTGGTTGATCGCCTGCAACGTTGTCCTGAAGGCATCAAGGTCGGCCCGCCTTATGCACTGTATTTGCTGCTTGATCTCATCGTCGATCAGTTCAGGCCGGTAATAGAAGGCATGCAGGACCGATTCCAGTCGCTGGAAAATCTGATGATCGGCGGACCGAAACCCGAGCGCGACATGCTCAAGCAGCTCTACGCCATGAAGCGGGATTTGACTGCACTACGCGACATCGCCGAGCCAATGCAGGAAATCTCGCAGAACCTGATTCGCCTGCATCCGGCTTTGTCCATCAAGGAACTCAAGGCGTATTACCGCGACATTCACGACCACACTTTGCGCGTCTCGGCTGCCCTCGACCGGTTGCGCATCTCGACCTCGGACGCGATGCAGTTCCACCTGGCCACCCTGTCGATCAAGCAGAATGAATCAGTGCAGAAACTGGCCGGATGGGGAGCCCTGCTGGCCTTGCCGACCGTGGTATTCAGCCTGTACGGCATGAACTTCGTGGACATGCCCGAACTGAAATGGCCGTGGGCCTACCACAGCCTGTTGCTGCTGACCGGTGTGGGAATGCTGGTGTTGTACCGCCGCCTCAAACGGCGCGGCTGGATTTAAAGAAAATCCCTTATCCGCGAAGGACGCGAAGAGACACGAAGTGAAAATAAAGAAGAACTGATCCGGATTTTCTTCGTGCGACTTCGCGTCCTTCGCGGATGAAAAGATTTTTTATTTCCGCACGGCGCGCGCGTAGCGGATGCGCGTACCGGTCGCCTCATCGCGATCCAGCCACACCAGATGCAATCGCCCTGCGGCATCCAGCGTTGCCACCGGATCTGACTGTGCGCCCGGACCGGAAGCCGCCGGCACCCCTTCGTTGTCGCCAAACGCCTTGCCATTCCAGTCCGCCAGCCAGACATCCGGTGAGCCGTCGCGCGCATCGTCCCACACGGCCAGCAACCGGCCCTGACGATCGCCAACAATCTGCGCATGCCACTGCGTCATGCTGTCGCCAAAGCTGTCCTGCACCACGAGGTTGCGGCCAAAACGGCGCTTTCCTCCATCCAGCGCCGCATAGACATCATAGCCAGCGAGAAAATCGCGCTTGTCGAGCCATGCTGCCGCCACGCCCTGTTTGCCCCACGCGCTCAGGGTCGTTCGCATCGCGCCACTGCCTGCGCCCAGGCCTTCCACGCTTTCACTCTTTTTATCGCTCAGGCGAACAGGCATCGTAAAGCGGCGGCCATCGCGGCTGTGGCTCACCATCGGTACGGTATGGCGGGCGCGGCGGTCTTCCCAGGCCACGGTCACGCTGCCATCTCCTGCCACGGCCAATGCCGGCCAACTCTGTCCGTCCTTTGGCACCCGGGCCTCCACCGGCTGCGCAAAACGGACACTCAGTCCATCCTCTGTCAGCGCCAGTTGCGCGACAACAATCCGATGAAACTTCCCCGCCCTTTCGGCCCATGCTGCATAGAGCTTGCCTGCGCCTGTGGCCAGCGTGACCTGTGCGGACTCGGCCTGACTCAACCGGATCACTGCACCGTCTGGCAGCACCCGGGCATGCACCTGACCGGCTTCCTCCCATGCCACCACAAAGCGTCCTCCGCCCAGTGCCACCACTACCGGTTCGTAACACTCGGATTGACTCAATCGAATTTCCGGCGCAAAGGTGGTGGTACCTGCAGATTTGGTCGACAGATAGCACTGCGGGCCACCGTCACGATTGTCTTCCCATGCCACGCCCACGGTGTCGTCCGACACCGCCACGCCCTGACGATTGGCCGATTCCAGATGCGGAAACACGGCCGCACCCTGAACCGAATTGACAGTCAGCGCCTCGCTCCATGTCCACGCAGCCTGCACCGGCCACGCCAGCACCATCAGCAGCCAGGTCATCGACCTCACGACTTGCCCCCCAGAAATTCAAGCAGGGTTTTCTGCTGGTAATGCCCGCCGCGCACATAACGGTCGTAATCGCGAAAATCCTGCACCGTCTTGAAACCGGGGATCCGCATGATCTTGTCACCCTGGGGGGTCAGGTACACGAACAGCGGCGTGGCGAATGCCTGCAGACGAACCCCGAGTTCGGCCTCGGTGATGCGCTCGCCGCTTGGCAGCGTCAAACGCTTTCCCGATTCGGCATCGACATACACCAACTCGTAGTTGTCCAGGTACAGCTTCTTCAGCGACGCATTGGAAAACGTTTTCTTGTTGGTGAGCTCGCACCACGCACAGCCATAACGGCCAAAGTAGAGAAAAATCGGCTTGTTGCTTGCGCGCGCCGCCTTGAGCCCGGCATCGAAGCCGACAAAGGGATAGCCTCGCGGCGGGTCGGCCAGCGTCGCTGTCGCCCACATGCAACTTGCCGCCAACAACCATCTGAACAGCCTCATCTCAACGCTCCTTCTGGCATGGATTCCCCATTCTGATAAATTCAGGCTTTCATGCAACCCTCTTTTCCGACTATATGACACACGACTCCGTCCGTATCGGCCTGGTATCCATCAGCGACCGTGCCAGCAGTGGCGTCTACGAAGACAAGGGCCTGCCCGCGCTCCAGGCCTGGTTTGGCGAGACGGTGGCCAACCCGGCCGAATTCGTCACCCGGCTGATTCCCGACGAGCAGGCGCAGATCGAAGCCGCGCTGATCGATCTGGCCGACACCGAAGGCTGCGCCCTGATCCTCACCACCGGCGGCACCGGCCCGGCACTGCGCGACGTCACCCCGGAAGCCACGCTGGCCGTGGCGCACAAGGTGCTGCCCGGCTTTGGCGAAGCGATGCGTGCGGTGTCACTGAAATACGTGCCCACCGCGATCCTGTCACGCCAGGTCGGCGCCACCCGCGGCGCCAGCCTGATTCTGAACCTGCCGGGCCAGCCCAAGGCGATCAAGGAAACGCTCGATGGCATCTTTGCCGCCGTGCCGTACTGCATCGACCTGATCGGCGGGCCCTACCTCGAAGCCAGGCCGGACACGATCGCCGTGTTCCGTCCCAAATCCGCCCTGAGGCCACCATCATGACCCCCATACTCGATTCGATGGCGCGCGGCCTGCGCGACCTGTTCAGCCTGCGCGTGCTGTGGGTGGTGGTCTGGCCGATGCTGGTTTCCATGTTGCTGTGGCTGGCGCTGGGGATCACCTTCTGGAGCACCTTCTCCGGCTGGATAGAACAGGGGCTTGATCAAATCGGCATCCTGGTCTGGCTGGCGGAAATTGAGCCGGTGTGGATCGCCAATGGCATCCAGGCGCTGCTGCACCTGATGCTGTTCGTGCCGCTGGTAATGCTGACCGCGCTCGTCCTCACCGCATTGTTTGGCATGCCCGCATTGATACGCGCGGTGGCCGAGCGCGACTATCCGCAACTCGTGCGCGAAAACGGCGGCAGCTTCGTCGGCAGCATATGGAATGCGGTCATCGCGATCGTCGTGTTCATCACCCTGTGGGTGGTGACGCTGCCGCTGTGGCTGATCGGCATCGGCGTGGTCATCCCCTTCGTCGCGGCGGCCTACCTGAACCAGCGCCTGTTTCGCTACGACGCCATTGCCGAGCACGCCACCGCCGACGAAATGGCAGCGTTATTCAAGAACGAACGCGGCGGCTGGTGGGGGCTGGGCTTGCTGACCGGACTGGTGCAGTTTGTTCCCGTGCTCAATCTGCTTGGACCGGTGTTCGCAGCACTGGCATTCATCCATTACGGCCTGGCACGGCTGAACCAGCAACGTGGCGTTTAGTCGGTCGAACCAAACCGCCGCTTGAAGCCTTCATCCAGATTGATCTCGTGCGCTGTCTGCGCGCCGATCACGCACCGTTCCAGGCTCGGTGGCATCACCTTCTTGCCGTTCGCCGCCAGATACCGGCCTGCCATGATTTCCGCCTCGTGACGCGGCGTGGATTGCGGCCACTCGGGGTCGGCATAGCCTTGCGGATACACCGGATTGCCCTCGGCATCGTATTTGTCCGTTGCGCCAAGCGTGTGCAAAAACTCATGCGCAATCACGATATTGTTCTGGCTCGCCTGCCTGGGATCGGCAAAGGCATGGACCACGCCGATCAACCCTTTTTGCAATCCCAGTGAATGAGCCAGCGCCACGCCGTCCTCAGGCGCGTGATACAGCACAAACAACTTGACCGTACCCAGCTCCGGCAGCAGTTGACCCGACTGCTGATACACCCACCAGCGCAGCTGCAAACTCCAGAATATGGTTTTCAGCACGCTGCCATCGCGTGGCGGGGCCGGCGGCACTCTGCGCAACTCGGGCAACAGGGTGAGATTGATGGCAGGCGATTGCTTCACGCCAAAGCGGGCAGTCTCACGCTCGACAAAAGCATTGATGTCGGAAAAGTCTTCTACCTTCAACGCACGTATGGCCTCGCTCGCCTGTGCTGATCCGTCGCCATTGATCGGGACCACTTTCACATCCAGTGGCGCTCGCCAGCCGCGCGCCATGTACTGCTCGAGCCAGGTCAGGCCCAAAGCTGCGGCCAGAACACCGAGCAGAATGAGGATGCGGAGTCGACGAAAGGTCATGGTGGAAAATGCTGGATGAGGGACCCACCCTTATCGGCCAAGCTGTCTCCCGCTTGAGTCCGCGTCACGGCGTGGCTTGGGCTGGAACTGGAGTTGGAGGGGCTTCCATCGGTGCGGCCCTCCCTGCCTTCCCCACACCCAGGCTCATCTTGCTGCCGACCTGCCTGTCCTTGGCTTGCTGTTTGACAGGTGCAGCTACGCTGACGCGTCCGCTGTCCAGGCCATGCTTGATCAGGTCTTTCTGCATCGCCTGCCCGCGCGCCTGCGCCAGTTTGATGAGCGACGAGTCGTCGATGGCTGTTTTTTGCGTGAGCTGCTCCAGCAGTTCGGTATGGAAAGCGGATACCGGGCCGGTGTCGCGTGTCTTGAAGCTGCGGCCGAGCCGCTCGATCAGCACGCTGTCCGTGATCGGGTTTGCACCGCCTTCCTGCTTTTCCTTGAAGCTGGCGCGCAACTTCTTGTATTCCTCCTTGCCGATACGTTCTGCATAGCGGTCTTCCAGCCAGGTCTGAACCTTGTAGACGTTGACATCGACAGGGCCCGGCGCTTCATCCGGGGCAAGCTTGATCCCGATACCGGCCGCCATTTCCCGACGCATGGCCTGCTCCTGCAGGGCTCGCCTGTCCGATTCCGGATCGTAGCCCGGCTCAAGCGTGAGCGTCAGCACCGGACGCTTGGCCATGGCTTCGGCCAGGGTTTTCAGTTTTTCCTGATCGGGTGGCAGCAGTGCGCTGCTGCCCGGATCGAAGGCGACGTTTTCCATCTTCTCGGCACTGACACCCAGAAGCTTGCCGAGCACGCGAAAAGGCGCGGTCACCAGCTTGGTCAGCACGTTGACGATCGCTTTCCAGACAATTTTTCCGTAGCTGAATTTCGGGTCGTCTAGGCTGCCCGAAATCGGCAGATCGAGATCGATGATGCCGTTGCTGTCTTCCAGCAGGGCAATGGCCAGATCAAGCGGCAGCTTCATCGCATCCGGACTGTCGACCCGTTCCCCCAGCTTGAGCTTGTTGATCACGAACTTGTTCTCGCCCGCCAGTTGGCGTTGCTTGATCTTGTATTCGAGATCGACCGAGAGCTTGCCGGAATCGATCCTGCGGCCAGCGAATTTGCCCGAATACGGCGTCAGCCGCGTCATCTCCAGATTGCGGAAAGCCAGCGTGAGATCAGTGAAGTCGGTCGCCCGGAACGGCTGGATCGTGCCACGCACGCGTGCCGATCCGTAGTCGTCCACCTTGCCGTCGAGCTCGACCTGCGCCGTGGTCGCCGGGTCGGTCGAGAGGCCGGTGACGCCGCCGCCAAGGTCGTGCATGCGCGTGCCGAACTGCGGTGTCAGCGATAGATCGGCGAATTCCATATTCGCCCCGACGATGCGCAGGCGCTCGATGGCCAGAGGGAATGCCGCGTCCGGTTGTGCGGCCTGGGCTGGCTTGGCGGCAGAGGCGAC